>CALVEU010000007.1 GCA_944326635.1 Candidatus Gastranaerophilales bacterium
TTCACATTGGCAGAGGTTTTAATTACATTAGGTATTATTGGGGTAGTTGCTGCAATGACTATGCCTACATTGATGAACTCAACTCAAGGAGCACAGTATAAAGCAGCTTACAAAAAAGCTCTATCAGCTTTATCTCAAGCAGTTACTTTAAACGTTGCTCTTGATGAATATAATTTTGCAGACCTTGATGGCACAACATACAACTTAGAAGAGATGTTAACCAACAGAATGAACGTAGTCAGAACTGAAAAAGCAACTTTTAAGGCTGCAAATGACAAAGACTATAGCGTACAAGGTTCTGCAAATGGAGGAGCTGCAACAGTAACTGCACCAGGAACAAACAACACTACATTATTCTTTAACGATGGAATTATGTTTACATATGAAACAGATAACGCAGAAAGATGCTCAATGGACCCAACTACTGTAACTGGAGCTGGGAGAAGTACCGCTTGTAAAGGATTTATTGACGTAAATGGAATTAAAGCTCCAAATAAACTAGTAAAATGCGAAAATACAGATTATACAGTTGGCGCAAATGAAAAATGTACAGTAACAAACCCTACAGATGTATATCCTGTTATTTTCTATGATCAAACAATTATGCCTAATTCAGCAGCAGCTAGAGCAGTATTGTACAGCAAATAATCAGAAGACAAGAAGTCCAGAGGTCAAGAAGACAGGCTAGTTAAAATAAAAATAAAATCTGTATATTATAGATCAATGGACATCACAAAAAAGTTCGAATCTTTTTGTCGGCGGAGTTTCACCCCGCCGTTTTTTTATATTCTTTGTATATATTTAAAATCTAATACATATGTATGATTTTTTAATTTCTAATCCTTTAGAATTAGTTAAATTTAATTAATAATTTTTGTAAAGCTATTGACAATTATTGAAAAATACTTTAAAATGAAGTTACAAATAAGATTTTTCAAAAGAGTTTTTATGCATATCCACAAGTTTTGGAGAAGATTCGATATAGTAATTAAAGGATAGAGAGATAAAAGCGTAAAATATTTTTGAGGAATCAGAAAGTTTTACTAAAAAGAAAGGTGAAAAGATTATGACAAAAAGATTCGGCTTTACACTTGCAGAAGTGTTAATTACTTTAGGTATCATCGGTGTTGTAGCTGCAATGACTATGCCTACATTGATGAACTCAACTCAAGGTGCTCAATACAAAGCAGCTTACAAAAAAGCATTATCAGCTTTATCTCAAGCAGTTACTTTAAACGTTGCTCTTGATGAATGGAGTTTCGCTGATGCTGATAACACAACTTATGTATTAGCTGACATGTTCAACAGCCGTATGAACGTTGTTAGACAAGAAACTGGATCTGATAACATTAAAAATTCAAAAGATCAAACATATCAAGTTGCTGTAAGTGCTGCTGGTAAATTCCCTGATTCTACAGGTATAACAGCTGGTACACCTATTGATATCGCTGAAACTAACGTTACATTATTCTTCAACGATGGTATTATGTTTACATATGATCCTGCTACATCAATTAACTGTACAAATGCAGATGGTGCAACTCCTAAAATTTGTAAAGGTTTCATCGACGTAAACGGTGTTAAAGCTCCTAACAGACTTGTTCAATGTGACAACTCTGATGCTACTAAAGATAAATGCGAAATCAAGAACCCAACTGACGTTTATCCAGTTATGTTCTACGATCAAACTGTTCTTCCAAACTCAGTTCCTGCTAGAGCAGTATTGTACAGCAAATAATCTTAATTTAAGATATAAAAAAAGAACCTGTAAAATTACAGGTTCTTTTTTTTTATGCAAAAAATATAATTTTAATTTTCTTCAAAAAACTTATTTAACAAAATAGGAATGAATTTTGCATTCAATGCACTGAAGTCAAATACAAACTCATTTACACCAGATCTATATAAATCTTCTACTTTATCAAATTGTTCTAAAATCTTGTCCTCAAACATGTGCATTCGGCAAAAGCCATCACAAGTAAATGGATATATCTTATCTAATGACGGATCATGTAATGCATAACCTCCTCTATGGCAAGGAGCTTTACAAGAAAGACGAGAAATTATCGCACTATCATTATTTAATGGGCACAAGCCTAGACTTGGGACTCTAATATTCCCTGCAATTGTGTATTTTTTATTTGGAATGTCATTTTTTATCTTTTTTATAGTTTTAATAGTACTTTCAATATCTGAAAAAGATGTAAAATCCACTGTATCAATAGGTGACAGATTATTCAAACACTTAATTGAAAGACTATTCAACAAATTAATACCCTGTCCAATTTCTATTGGAATATGATTTATTTCAGAATCATTTATAGCTGTCCAAAAATAGCCAATGTTATTTATTATCAAACTATCAGGTGCTGGATTAGTTAATAAAATCTGTTTTACATACTCATATACTCTGTCAAAATCCCTTTCTATAAGAATTCGTGGAGTAGACAATTGAAACTTTATACCATACTTTGTACAGAATTTTTTAACTTTCATTATAATATCGCTAAAACTACTCGTCGCTAAATCACACGTTGCAAGAATTTCACCATACTCTATTGAATAAATAGGATTAGTACCTATTTTTTTTATATATTTTTCAAGCTCTTTCAAGTGAGCTAATTCAGACAATCTTAAATTAATTTTATATATATCTTTTTTAGAATAATCAAAAACTTGTCTTACTTTTGGCTTTGCAACTTTCCATTCAAAATTCCTAATATTTTTACTGAATTTAAAATCTTGCCCTTCAGCACTTACCACAACGCCCAAAAAGTGATTTGTGCTATAAATACTTTTTCTCACATGTTTAAACGGCAATTTTTGATGTTTAAATAACTTTGGTTTATCTAAAATCTTTTGAATAAGTTCTATAGCCTCTAAAATTTCATCTGAACTATTAAACTTTCCTTTTATTACTACACTATCTATCGCCTTTAATTTTTTAATATCCTCAGCACAATAAGGAAGATTATCACTATCTATAGCTAATGGCAATTTTGTATATTGCTTAATTTTAGCAATATTTTTCATATAAATTTCTTCTGTAATAATTATCTCATCAACCTTATGGAAATTATTTATAAAATCAATTCCTGCAAGATTATGAATATCAAAATAGGAATCAACAATTACTTTAAACGGTAAATTAAAAACCTTTATAGCCTCTAAGATTGCAAAACTATTAATAAAAATTCCGTCAATACCTGCAGTTTTCAAAAATCTCAGCATTTTTTTTATTTCAGGAAGATTTTCTTCTGTAATATCATGCTTGAAATTTATATAAATAGCACAATCATTACGCTTTGCTGCTTCTACAAACTCATTTACATATTCAAAATTATTATTTAAAAACTTTTTATAATAAACGTAATAATCCTTGCAAGAAGTCTCTTTTGCAAAAACATCAATATCATCAGGCTTTTTTACAGGTGATACAATTTTTATACTTCCCATAGATTAATTATAGCATAATAAATATTATTTGTAGTTCTCAATTGACTTTTATTATGAATTAAAAATATAAAATAAGAAAAGCTGTATTGCTTCGCATTCGCTCGCAATGACAATATTTTCCTAACGTCATTCTGAGGACGTTAGTCCGAAAGAATCCAGCTGATTCAAAATTAAAAAGACTATATTGATTTAAATTAGATCGCAATGACAATATTTATTATGTAAACAATTCTTAACAAACATTGAAAAAATAAGCAATTTTTTGGGAAAGAAATACTTAGTATATACATAAGGAATATTTAGGATAGTCTAACACACTTTCTCATCAAACACATCAATAGGATTACAATTAAATTTAGGGAGGACACCAATGGCAATAGGTGCTGAGGATTACATCGACCAACTTTTGGTCAAAAAATACGCTGAAGAAAAAGTTGATAACCACGATAATATGGAATCAATGGTTGACCCTGAAAAAATGATGGGTGCAATGAATGATTATGCAAGCATGTATCGAAATATGATGAACCTTAAACAAAGGTTAAATATTGCATGTTATGCTATCAACGCAAGAACAGCCAGATACAATAAAACAACTCAATATCAATAAAGTTTTATGTTCAAACTTTTTCGGTTATAATATACAGAAGAAAACGATGTAATTATTAACTGAGAAAGTGAGAACAAAATGGTGGGAAAAATAATCCTTGCTTCTTCTTCTCCCAGAAGAGCAAATATTCTGAAAAAACTTAATATTGGATTTGAAATCATTCCGTCTCCGTATGTTGAAGATCATACAAGGACGGATTTTTCTTATGATTTTATAGAAAATCTAGCATATAACAAAGCAAAAGAAGTAATTCCTTTAGTAAAAGAACCAAGCACAATAATTGGAGCTGATACTGTTGTTGTTCTTGATAATAAAATATTAGGAAAGCCAAACGGATATGATGGAGCTTTCAAAATGTTAAAAAGTCTTTCAGGTAGAACCCATATAGTTGTCACAAGCATAGTTGTAATGAATTCTGAAACAGGAGAATTTAAAAAGAATTCAACAACAAGTGAAGTTACATTTGAAAATTTAACTGATGAACAAATAAAATTTTACATTGATAACTTTAAACCTTTTGACAAAGCCGGTTCATATGGCATACAAGAAATGCCTGCTGGATATATTAAATCCTACACAGGCGATCTTGAAAATATTATTGGGATCAGCTCTAAGTCATTAGCTGAACTGTTATCTATAGAAGTTTAATTATAAATTTGCTCCACAGCATTTTTTAAACTTTTTACCACTTCCGCAAGGGCAAGGATCATTTCTACCTACTTTACTTAAATCAACACCTTCTAATTCAGGCTTTTCAATATCCTCTTCAATAATACCTAAAGTTTTTGAAAAAGCTTTTGATTTGTATAATACGGTTGTTGATGAGAAGATTTTATTTTCTAAATATCTGGATTTATAATGTTCTAAAAGTTCTTCAAATGAATAATTTGTTCCTAAAAGTTTATTTACAACATCAATAAAGTTTGAATGACGCTCTGCTACACGTTTTATAATATTTGCAGAAAATTTATCATTATTTAAGAAAAATTCAACACATTCTTTTGCATTTTCAACATTATCTGAATTTTCAATAACTTTATCGAATGTTGCTAAAAATGGAACAGCGTATAATCCTAACTCTTTATCAAATACAATCCCTACATCATAAATTTCTTTATGAGAAGAAAATCCTCCTAATGAATTTTCTAAGAAATTATCATAAGAATTATTAAATTCTGAAACATTAAAGAATTTATAACTTTCTAATGATTGAATTTTATCTTGAAAATCAATTTTTTCTCCACCCTCAGCAAAATCATTAAATGCACCTATTAAATCATCTGCAAATTTATTAGTAGTAACGACTTCATCTTTACCAAAAAATTCAATAAATTTACCATAAATGTCTTTAATATTTTCTTCTATTTCTTTTTGTTTTTCAGGATTATCTAAATATACTAATTCAGGATTTTGAATAATTTTTGCAACAGAATATCTCAAAGCATCATCTCTGCGAGTAGATGGTAGAACACCTGAAATTTCTAAAAGATAATAAGCGTTTTCAAACTTAAAAATTCTTGCAACTACATATTGTCCTGCACCCATCCCTCTAAAAGAAGTCATTTTAACAAGTGATACAACACTATAGTTTTTTTCATTAATTATATTATTAAAATCAAATCCATTTTGTAACACTCTTTTAATTTCAAAAATTGACGAAATTGATTGCATCAAAGCTTTAACAATCTTTTTATTTGATGCTGGCAATTTTTTAGTATTTTCTAGATATAAAGATAAAATACTTTTATTATTTAAATTTCTTTCAAAAATATAGTTAAAACAAGCAGATTGAAAATTCATTCCATTCTGACCAATTGTTTTTATATACTCCTCAAAATCTGGCTTTACAGTTTCATCATTTTGTACAAATTCTGCCAAATCTTTTATTACGTCATTAATTTCTTTTAAATCTTCTAAAATTTGCATTAATTTCTCCCTCTTTATAAAAAGAGGATACCTTAAAAACATTAAAAACTCAATACTATAACAGAGTAATATATACTAAGGTTTTTTAATCATTGTTGAATCAAGATTAAATTTACATTCAGGACACATTTTTCTGGATATTACAAAATCAGATTTTGCTCCACTTTTATCTCCTAAATAATTTCTTGCTATTGCCCTGTTATTGTAAACTAAAGAAGGTGAAAAGAAAACTTTAGTCCCTTTTTCATACAAATTAATCAAGTAATTAAAAGTAGCATAAGCAGACTTATAATCTTTATTTTTTAATTGATAAGCAGCTTTTTCACTCATTAAATAATATTTATATGGCTGATTTTTTTCCAATGCAATCAAGTTATCAAATTCGTTTAGAACCTGGGAATAAGGTAAATAATAAGTTTTTACCCCTAATATATCTGGATTAAAATCTTTTGAAAAACTGTATTTATTTGCATTTTCATAATCTTCTACTGCTTCTTTGTATTGTTTTAAATTAAACTTAGCATAAGCTCTTTGAACATAAACATCTGGTGCTATAGGCATAAAAGTCAAATAACTATTAGAAAGTTTCAAAGCAGAATTGAATTCCTTGTTATTATTAAAATAATTAATAACAAATGGAGTTAATATAAAAGAAAAGAAAACTAATAATATTAATACAAAAAAGTAAACACTTTTTTTAGAAGTATTAAGATATTCATTAAATACATTTTCTTCAACATATTTAACTTTTGGTTGAAACTTCATTTTTTGAAAAACACCCACACTTTTCACAAGATATTTTTCATACAAAGCATTAACAACAACATAAGTTAAATAAAGTGCAACTAATGGAATTAATGAAAGCATCATTACTACTACAAAAAATGGCAAATTCATAAATTCTAAATAGTATGGAAAAATTACAAAGTAAACATATAAAATTATCTCGATAGCAACTAATAAGTTTAATAAAGCTATGTACTTTCTATATGCTTTATTAACATCCTTTAATTTATCATCAGATAAATTTTCTGCATATCTATAACCATTATTTCTCATAACTCCTGCTAATACAGTATTATTATTCACTTTATAATATGAACAATATTGAGAATTTAAGAACAATAATTTTCTATATTCATTAATATCCATATATTTATAATAACATTTTTCACACATAATTGCAATCCAATTTACAATTTTTTTTTAAGTGATATACTTTTGACGTTAGGAAATAACAAAAAATATCGGGACGTGGCACTCTGCCGAACAAACGATTAAGTATCGTTTGTGAGAGGAAATTGGTAGCGTAGCTACCAAGCGTAAATAATCGTCCTAACATAAATAAATAATATCGGGACGTGGCGCAGCTTGGTAGCGTGCTACCTTGGGGTGGTAGAGGTCGCAGGTTCAAATCCTGTCGTTCCGATTTTATTATTATTAATTACACTAAAACAATTGTATATTCTAATAAACTATTCTAATAATATCGGGATGTAGCGCAGTCTGGTAGCGCACCGTGTTCGGGACGCGGGGGCCGCAAGTTCGAATCTTGTCATCCCGATTTTTTACAATTACTTAAAATATCAGAACAAATAGCAAATATTATATTTTAGAGATTTTACAATAAATATGAAAATAATAATCCCATCAAATATTCATCAAAATATAAATTATAAAATCCCATTTGGAAATAATAGATTTTATGAATCCAATACCTTAAAAACTACCTTAAATCAACTTAAGGATGAAAAGCCCGATATAGATATTTTTATTAAAGCAATATCATATAACAATAAACTAGCAAATACCCAAATAAAAGAATTTGTAGCAAAAGGTTCAAATGCTCTCGTATTCGAAACATCAAATGGTAAAATATTAAAATTAACAACAGGAAACCATTTTCCTCTAAATCGACCACAAGAAGATTTTGATGTCCCAATTTATGAAAAAGGAAAAATCGGCAAAATACATTATTATCTTGAAGAAAAATTATATCAACATGGACTTTCTGAACCTTTTGTTCAAGAAATAAAAGAAAAGATAAAAAATAAAGGTTATAAAACATTTGACATATATGATGGAGATACAAATCAAATCGGCCTTTCAAAAGACGGGAAATTATATCTTCTAGACCCTGAATGTGCAAAATACAAAACAATATTTCATGCAATATTTAATAAAGCTAAAAAATTTATTTTTAAGAAAATCTAAACTACTTTTTTAGTACATCAATCCTATGATTTTTTGTCTAAAATGTTTGAAATTTTGAATAAAAAGTTGTATAATTTTCAGGTAACGTTATTTGAAAGAGGTTTTATATGAAATTACACATGCAGATCCTCATTGCATTGGGTCTTGGAATTAAAAGAAACTGGCACATTTTCTTTGGAATTATTCTGGGTATTATCGTCGGAATATTTTTACACAGCCACGAATATCCGCTTGTGTCTACAGTGTTAACATTTATTGGACAAGTATTTATAAGATTAATCCAAATGGTAGTAATACCACTTGTTGTGTCAGCTATTATTATAGGCATCACAAGTGTAGGGGATAATAAACAATTAGGAAAATTTGGAACTAAAATGATTGTTTATTATGGCATAATTACATCTATTGCTGTTGCAATAGGTGCTGCCCTTGCATTGATATTCAAACCTGGTATCGGTGCAGCCCATTACATTGCAGAAAATGCGGCAACTGAGGTTCAAGCATCCGTTGCTACAGCTATGGCTCAACAACAGGGTAATATTTTAAATATATTCTTAGGCTTTATACCAAATAACCCTATGCATTCTTTCGCATCAGGAGATATGGTACCAATCATTGTATTTGTTCTAATTTTTGCAGTAGCCTTAGCAAAAGTAGGTGATGTAAACAGACCTATAGTATCATTTTTCGAATCTGTATTTGCTGCTACTATGAAAATTACAGATTGGATTATGTATTTTGCAGCACCAGGTGTGTTTGCATTAACTGCAAGTGCTGTATCTAGTTTTGGAATTGATATTTTCACAAGTATTTCTAAATATTTACTTGTACTATTTATAGGTTTTATGTTGCAACTTTGCGTTGTTTACCCACTATTTTTAAGAATCTTCTCAAAAGTAAATATAGTTATGTTATACTCAGCAGTTGCAGAAGCTATGATGGTAGCATTCGGAACAGCAAGTTCATCTGCAACATTACCATTAACTATTGCTTGTTGTGAAAAACGAGGAATTTCTCATAAAATCGCAAGTTTTGTATTACCGCTTGGTGCTACATTAAATATGGACGGGACTGCATTATTACAAACAGTTGCTGTTATATTCTTAGCACAAGCTTACGGTGTTGCTTTAACTCCATTTTTAATCATTGAAATTGCAGTATTAGCAATTATCGCATCTTCTACTTGTGCAGGAATCCCTGGAGCTGGCTTAATTACAATTGCATTAATCTTAAATGGAATGGGATTAAGTCCAGAACAATTAGTTGCAGGCTTTGCATTCCTATTCACAATTGAAAGAGTTACAGATATGATGAGAACCCTTGTGAATGTAACTTCTGACGCTGTAGTTGTAGCTGCTATCGCAGATAACGAGAATGAAATCAATTATGATTTATTAAATAATCCTGCAGCTTATGAAGATATCGCATAAAAGATTCAAATAAATATTTAAATTTCTCAGATTTACAAACCCTAACTTTTTTGTTAGGGTTTTGTTATGAATAAAACAGATGAAATAGCTTCAATTCATTTAGGGAAAAAAGTTTCAGGCAGCGAAAAATATGATCCTAGTTTAATAGTTGCAATTCCAAGAATTGAAAACCGTAAACAATATAAAATAGAAAACAACAATTTACCTTTTAAAGGTTTTGACATATGGCACGCATATGAATTTTCATCAATGACAAAAAATGGAATCCCTGTCACAAGACTAATGAAAATGAAATATAATTGTGATAGCGAATTTCTTGTAGAATCAAAATCTTTAAAATTATACTTAAACTCTTTTAATATGACTAGATTTGGGAATTCTGTCAGAGAATGTCTTGAAATCTGCAAAAATACAATTGAAAAAGATTTAAGTGAAAAATTAAAAACAGACGTAAAAATTAATTTCTTTGAAAATAATACAGAAAGAGAAAATATTTTCAATAACTTTGAAAATATAATGAACTTTGTAGATGAAAATTCTTTAAAAATAAATAAATTTAAAGAAGCTCCAGAAGAACTACAATCAGAAAAGAGCAATGAAATAAAAACTCATTATCTTATGTTTGATAGTCTGCGTTCAAACTGCAGAGTAACACACCAGCCTGATTTTGGAGATTTATTCATATACTATAAATCTAAGACTCATATTTTGGAAGATAGTATAGTACAATATCTCACATCATTCCGTTCAGAATACCATTTCCACGAGGAGTGCTGCGAAATGATTTATAAAAGATTAATTGATTTACTTGATGAGAATGATGAATTATTTGTCTGCGCACTATACACACGCAGAGGAGGAATTGACATATCTCCTATCAGATTAAATTGTGACACAATAACTGATGCACTAAAACTTATTAATTTAAAAAAGTTTGCAAGAGGTAGCATAAAACAATAATGAATAATAAAAAATTCGGAAATGCAGGAGAAGATCTTGCATGCCGGTATTTAGAGAAAAACGGATATACGATTTTAGAACAAAACAAACATTATTCAAAGTTTTGTGAAATAGATATTATTGCAAAGCACAAAAATACAACGGTATTTGTAGAAGTAAAAACAAGAAAAACAAATAATTTCGGCAGCCCGCTTGAAGCAATTACAAAAACAAAATATGAAAATATAAAAAAAGGAGTACAATTTTATCTTTCAGAGCATAAGATTAAAGATTACAGAATAGATGTAATAGGAATTACAATAACTCCAGAAATAAAAATAGAACACATTAAAAATATTTCTATATAACTTTTCCTGCCTCTATTTTATAGATTTTAACATCTTTCAAAAATTCATCTTCAAAAAGGACTGTATCAACTGATGTAATAATCGTCTGAGTATTTTCATTAATTGATTTCAAAAGATAATTTTGCCTGATATCATCGAGCTCTGCTAACACATCATCAAGTAACAACACAGGCTCATCTCCTGTCTTTGAGGTTATTATATCCAGTTCCGAGAGTTTTAAAGCTAACACAATTGTTCTTTGCTGACCTTGAGATGCAAATTTTGTCGCTTCTGAATCATTTATATAAAAAATAATATCATCTCTGTGTGGACCAACACATGCTTGTCCTCGCCTCATTTCTTCAATTCTTCTTTCATCAAGGGAATTCTTAAAAGAACTGGCAATATCTTCCAACTCAAATTCGCCATTCAAAAAAGAACAATCATATTCTATTTTTAAATTTTCCGTTTCGCTAATTATCCTATGCTTTTCTTTTGCAATTTTCTCTATTTCTTTCAAAAACTTTTTACGCAAATAAATAATATTACTACCTGTAATTACAAGCTGTTCATTATAAACATCTAACAATGTATCATTTGTATTGCCTGTTTTTAAATACTCCTTTAACAAATTATTTTTTTGGATACGAATTTTATCATACTTTGATAGCCTTTCATCATAAGCAGGATAAATTTGTGAAATAGCTCTATCTAACCAATCTCTTCTATCAGAGGGATTACCTCTCAATAACAAAAGATCAGCAGTTGAAAACAAAACTGTTTTTAAAACTGATTTAAAATTTTTAGGAGTAGTTTTTACTTTATTCAAAGCAATCTCTCGTTTTTTTTCTGTTGAATAAGAAAAATCTAACTCCACATCAGTATCAGCTTTTATCATATTACAATTAATTTCAGCCTTTTCTGCTCCAAAATTAATTAGTTCAAGATTATTAGATGTTCTTGGGGATTTCAAAGTTGACAAAAAATAAATACTTTCTAAGATATTTGTTTTTCCTTGAGCATTTTTGCCGATAATAAGAATTTTATTACCAGACAAATCAAGGCATAAATCCTTGCAATTTCTGTAATTTGTAAGTTTTAAATCCCTCAATCTCATAAAAAAATTATACCCCAAATATATGATTTCTTAATTATTTATAGACTATTGTAAAAATTTTTTATATAATAACTCTATAAATGCAAGAATAAGGGAAGTACTATGTTACCTATTATATCAGAAGAGAATGCAGCTGTAGCTTTTAATGAAATCTTTAAAGATATGCCTGCTTGGCGTAAAAAAATGATTCATTATATTAAAGATGAAAATCCTGAAATAAATACAGCTATAATTGAAGCCGCAAATCAAACTGACTTAGACCCAAAAGCAGTAGCACTGGGTGCATATATGACATACACACTTATAGAACTTGCTATGAAAGACAATGATGCATTAATGAATTTCCAGGAAGGATAAAATTTATGTTAATTGAAGAACTATTAGAAAAACTTGTTGCTGATGGCGGTTCAGACTTACATATTTCAGCTAACTTACCACCAGCTGCCCGCATTGATGGTAAATTACAAAGATATGATTATCCACCATTAAGTCCTGATGATGTTGAAACTCTTTTATTCCCAATGTTATCAAATGAACAAAGAAGAACTCTAGAACAAACTTGGGAACTAGACTTTTCATATGGTATTGAAGGCTTAAGCCGTTTCAGGGTAAACTTCTACAAAGATAAAGGTAACTACGCAGCAGCATTCAGAACAATTACATCAGTAGTTCCTTCCTTTGATAAACTTGGATTACCTGAAATTGTAAGAAAAACAGCTGACAAACCAAGAGGTTTAATTTTGGTAACAGGCCCTACAGGTTCAGGTAAATCAACAACTCTTGCTGCCATGATTGACTATATTAATTCAAACAGAGCAGAGCACATCTTAACAATTGAAGACCCTATAGAATTCGTTCATACATCAAAACAGAGTATTATTCACCAACGTGAATTGGGTATGGACACAAGATCATTTGCTAACGCTCTTAAATCAGCACTTCGTGAAGACCCTGATATCATTCTGGTAGGTGAGATGCGTGACCATGAAACAATTGCCTTAGCGCTAACAGCAGCAGAAACAGGTCACTTGGTATTCGGAACATTGCACACATCTTCTGCGGCTCAAACAATTGACCGTATTATCGACGTATTCCCAGAAGGACAACAACAACAAATCCGTGTACAGTTAGCAAATTCTCTTGTTGCAGTATTTTCACAAACTCTTTTACAAAAATTACAACCGGACGGGACTAAAAAAGGTCGTGTAATGGCTCAAGAAATAATGCTTGTAACACCAGCTATCGCAAACCTTATTCGAGAAGCTAAAGCTGCACAAATTTATTCTACAATCCAAATGAACCAAGGTTTAGGTATGCAGACTTTAGAAATGGCTCTTGCAAACTTATATAAACAAAAATTAATCACAATTGAAGATGCATTATCAAGATCTTCAAGACCTGATGAATTAAAACGTTTAATGCAATAATAATAACTTACAATTATATTAAAAAGACCTCTATTATAATAGAGGTCTTTTTTTATTTGTATCGATATATGTTTGTGTTAATATTTAATTATATGAACTTTATAATAAAAAAGGAAGTATAAAATGGCACAACAAACACATGAACCAAGTTCTACAAAAGAACAAATAAGACAAACAAGAATTCAAAAACTTGCAGATTTGGCAGACAAAGGAGTAAATCCATATCCATATTCTTTTGATAAAGATGCGGACGCTGCTTTTTTACAAGACAAATACAAAGATTTAGAAGCAGGCGTAGAAACTGAAGATAAATATTCTGTAGCAGGACGTGTTATGGCAATACGTAATACAGGGATGTTTATCGACTTAATGGACGCTTCTGGAAAAATCCAAATTTTTTCACATAAAGAAAATTTATCAGAAGATCAAATGAAAATTTTAAAACTTATCGATATTGGTGATATTGTTGGATTTACAGGCACAATAAGAAGAACCCCTAGAGGAGAATTATCTATTAAATCAACTTCTTTAAAATTATTGTCAAAAGCTCTATTACCTTTGCCAAACAAACAAATTAGCAAAGAAAAAATGGAAGAATTAACTCATTACCATGGACTTACTGATGTAGAGTTAAAATATCGTCAAAGATATGTTGATTTGATCGTAAATGAACAAAGTCGTGACACATTTAGAAAAAGAAGTTTAATTATTCAAAAAATCCGTGAATACTTAGCAAAAGAAGGATATATTGAAGTTGAAACTCCTATTTTACAAACAATGGCATCAGGAGCAAATGCAAGACCTTTCAATACACATCATAATGCTTTAGAAATGGACTTAACTTTAAGAATTGCTCTTGAATTATACCTAAAAAGATTAATTGTTGGAGGTATTTCTGAAAAAGTATTCGAAATCGGTAAATGTTTCAGAAACGAAGGAATTGACACTCGTCATAATCCAGAATTTACAATGATTGAATTATACCAAGCATACGCTGACTATAACGATATGATGACTTTAACAGAAAATATGGTCGCATATGTTGCTCAAGAAGTTCTTGGCACAATGAAAATCAAATATGGTGAACACGAAATCGACTTAACACCTCCATGGGACAGAAAAACAATGCTAGGTTCAATCAAAGAAGCTACAGGCATTGATTTTATGGAAATCTACAGTGCTAAACAAGCAATCGAAACTGCTAGAAGTTTAAATGTTGCAGTAGATGATTCTATGAATTGGGGACAAGTTGTAGAAGCAGTATTTGAAGAAAAAATCGAACCTTCTTTAATTCAACCTTGCCACATCATTGATTACCCAAGAGAAATTTCACCACTTGCAAAAGTACACAGAGATAACGATCGTTTAACAGAACGTTTTGAAACAAGAGTTAACGGTTGGGAAATTGCAAATGCATTCTCTGAACTTACTGATCCTATCGATCAAAGAATGAGATTTGAAGCTCAAGCCCAAGCAAAAGCAGCAGGTGATGAAGAAGCTATGGAAATAGATGAAGATTTCATTAATGCTCTTGAATATGGTATGCCTCCAACAGGCGGAATGGGAATGGGCATTGATAGATTAGTAATGTTACTTACAGATTCTCCATCAATAAGAGATGTTATAGCTTTCCCTACAATGAGAGCTAAAGACTAATTTAATAAAAAATATATAATAAAAGAAAAGACCGATATACAATCGGTCTTTTTTATGAAAGATGAAAGGAGCTGAAACTTAGTAATAGGTAATTTTCCAACCATCATTAATAACTCTTGCAGTACAAGTCAAACCTGATGCTGCTTTGTTACAGTTATATGTATTGTCAAAACCACTAGGAACAATTTCACTATCATTAAGCACAAATGCGAATATATCACGTCCCATTTGATTTGGAGAGCCATTTCCGTTAACATCAATCATAAATACAACAGAGTCTTTATCAACATTCACCCCAAATTCAGAACGAACAATATCTCTTGGATAAACGTTCATTATAACATTCATGCCATCAACTAAAGTAAACATATATTGATACATTTGAGCTCTTTTTAAATAAACTTTTCCGCTCAAAAACTTAGTTGGATATTGCCAACAACCGGTTGCATTTGAACATTCTCTTACAACTTTAAAATATGGTTTGTAATATGAAAAAGCTAATGCAGATGAATCTTGAGAATATTCATCTAAGCCCCAATAATTAGGAGATGATCGATCTAAAATAACAAACATTGTAACTTGACTAATTGAAGTATAAAACTTTTTCAATGCAGTCATATTTTTAGCATCACTAATTTTTGTAACAAGACCAAATATAGTTAAAGAAGCAATAACACCAATAATCGCAAGAGTAAACAACACTTCTGACATCGTCAGACCAGAACGTTTCTTAAAAAACATACATCCATAACTCATAAGACTTTATCGCCTCCTATCTTTTGATAAAAGACTTATCATTTTAACAATACATATACTAGATATATACCCAAAAACCATAAAAATATAACATATTTTATAAAGAAAAATTAAAATTTTAAAATTATTTTAAATATTTTATTGTCCAACCATCTTGAATAATTTTAGCTGTACAAGTCCAACCATTACCTCCACTACGGCAATCACCGTCTCCAGTAATACCTAAACCGGCAGGTTGAAGTCCCTTATGTGTAACTATAAATGCAAAAATATCCCGACCTATTTGGTTTGGTAACTTATCAGCATTAACATCTACCCAAAAAACTAAACAATCATAATCTACAGTATTTCCCATTCCAAAATTAGATTGAATTTGATTTGCTGGATAAATATCCATTAAAATATTCACACCGTCTGGTAACGTAAAAGCAAATTGGCACCAACTTGTATTATGAGCTGCCCAATATACAGTCCCGTTCAAAGATTTTGTAGGATAAGCCCAACAGCCTGAACTATTTTGGCATTCTCTCATCATATTAAAATAAGGTTTGTAATAATTATAAATTGCAGTCACAACATCATTATTATTATCAACCATACCCCAATATTCAGGCCCTTCATGTTCTGAAATAGCTAAATTAGTAGCTTGCTGCAAAACAGAATAAGTTTTTTTCAAAGCAGCCATATTTCTCTGATCTGAAAGTTTTTGATTTAATGAAGGCATTGTCATTGATGCGACAACACCAATTATACCGATTGTAATTAAGACCTCGGCAAGAGTAAAACCTCTATGAATAATCTCACCTACATTATGCACATTTTTATTATACATTTTTTTTCAAAATAATGCAATATAGACTTTTTTGAACTTTTATCATAAATTTAAAGAGTTATGCTAGAAAATTATTATTTATTATTAGAAAACTTAAAAACTAATTCTCACTATAGAGATATAAAAGATTTTGAAGGAAAAGATGAAAAATATATCTATTATAAGGGGAAAAAACTTTTAAACTTATCTTCAAACAACTACCTCAATTTTGCGGATAATAAAGAAATTACAAAAGAATTTCTAGAATTTGCAGATTCCCAATATTCTTTTGGTAGTGCTTCAGCAAGATTACTCACGGGAACTTTACCTGTATACAAAGATTTAGAAAACTTAATTTCAACATTATTTAAAAAAGAAAAAACTCTTTTATTTAATAGCGGATACCACGCAAATGTTGGAATTAACAGCTCAATCGCAAGCAAAAAAGATGCAATTTTTTCGGATAAACTCAATCATGCCAGCATAATTGATGGTATGCGTTTATCTGAAGGGAAATTTTTCAGATACCCACATAACAATATGGGAGCTCTTGAAAAATTGCTAATCCGAGAAAGAAAAAATTATGAAAATGCGATTATTGTATCTGAAAGCGTATTTTCAATGGATGGAGATATCGCAGATTTACTAAAATTAGTAGAGTTGAAAGAAAAATTCAATTGTATATTAATTTTAGATGAAGCACACGCATTCGGTGTTTTTGGGAAAAACGGACTTGGAGTTACAGAAACTTTAGATATAACTGATAAAGTAGATTTAATAATCGGAACATTTGGGAAAGCTATAGGTTCAATGGGAGCTTTTGCAACAGGAAGTAGCACTTTAATTGAATATTTAATAAATAAAGCAAGATCATTTATCTTTTCTACGGCACTACCACCAATAAACATTGCTTTTTCTAAATGGATTATTGAAAATAAACTACCAAATACTTATGAAAAACGAATGAATATGCTCCAATTAGGTAAAAAAGCAGGAAGTGAAAGCCATATTATACCTGTTATAATAGGCGGAAACAAAGAAACTGTAGATACTTGTGAAATTTTATACCAGAACGGATATTTCACTCTACCTATACGACCTCCTACCGTACCTGAAGGCACTTCAAGATTAAGACTTTCACTCACAACAGATATTAACGAAAAGGAATTATTCGATGCAATCTCATTGGCTAAACAAACAAAATAATAACAAACTTATAATATTTTTTACAGGCTGGAGTTTTGATTATAAACCTTTTGAATTTCTTAACTGTAAGGATTTTGATGTTTTAATAATTTATGATTACAACGATTTAGACCTTCCTCAAATACCTGAATATAATAAATATTTCTTAATAAGTTGGTCAATGGGCGTATACACATCATACCTTTTAAAAGATAAGCTACCAAAATTCACAAAAAAAATCGCAATCAACGGGACACCTTTCCCTGTTAATGATGAATATGGAATTCCATTAAAACCTTTTATCCTAACACTAAGACACGCTAAAACAGGTTTAGAAGGAAAATTCTATCAAAATATCTTTAATTCTGAAGATGAATATACACGATATACTAAAACACAAGTCGAAAGAACTATCGAAAATAGAGTATCAGAACTAAATACTCTATACTCTAAAATCAAATCAACAAACATTTCATACCAAAATTATTTTGACACTACAATTATAAGCAACAATGATAAAATTATACCAACAAAAAATCAAATAAATTTCTGGGATGGAAAAGCAGAAATAAAAACTGTTGAAAGCGGTCATTTTCTTTACTATAATTTTACCAGCTGGAATGAAATATTATGCAAATAAATCCAAAATTAATTAAAACACAATTTGAAAAAAGTCTAAATACATACAATCAAAATGCACTAGTTCAAAAAATAATGGCAGAAAAGTTGGTTGAAGAACTATCAAAAATAAAAAAAGATTTCACAAATATCTTAGAACTAGGTAGTGGTGCAGGACTTTTAACACAAGAGTTAGTAAAAAAAATAAAATTTCAAACATATTCTGCCAACGATTTAGTTGAAAAATCAAAAAATTTTGTTAATGACATTATTCCAAATGCTAATTTTTATTGTGGTAATGCTCGAAAAATTAAACCAACAAAAAAAATGGATTTAATAATTTCAAATGCAATGTTCCAATGGTTTAATGACTTAGATAAAATAAGTTTAATTTACAAAAATATTCTAAATTCTGATGGAATATTAGCATTTTCAACTTTTTCAAAAGAAAATTTTAAAGAAATTAAAAATTTAACAGGGCTATCTCTTGAATATAAATCACTGGATGAAATAACAAAAATATTTGAGAAAAACTACAAAATATTACATTCTGAAGAATTCTCCTATAAAATGAACTTTTCAAACCCACTAGAATTACTTGCACATATGAAAAACACAGGTGTAAATTCTCTCACCGCAAAACATTGGACATTTAAAGAAGTTAAAGAATTCTGCGATAACTATAAAAATACATACCCAGAAATTACACTTACATACTCTCCTATGATATTTATTTGTCAAAAAATCAAATAAAAAAACAAGTTTCTTATTTATACAAAAATAAATACAACCAATTGTGTATTCTACTTTGTAAAGAAAAAACATATAATATTTACATAAATCCATGTTTATTATTACATGTGGATAAAAAGGACAGGTAACAATTGTTAAATAATTTTGAAAGCTTTGATAATTCTGAAACATCAGCAAGAAAATCTGCTCTAATCCAAGAAAGAATAGGGCTTGTATCTACTCATATGTATAAACAGTTTTTAGATTATCAGCATGCAAATGTAAATACAAATGAAATATTTACAAGAATGATAGATAACTTACAAATTGTAGTTGACACACTGAAAGAAGCATTCTCATCAAGAAACGTAACAACTCAAAATATCTATGTAGACACAGATCCTCAAAAATCAGTAGTCATTGTAAATATTCTTTGGCACAAAATGAGTTTTACAACAAGATGTAACTATCAGCCACAAGCTCTCTATAGAGAAGACGGACAACACTTATTCTCAAGCAGAATTATGGCAGTAAAAGGCAATTATTATGAACTAATGAAAGGTGTTACAGACCACGATGAAGAAATGGGAAAACTATTGGATTATGAAGTAGCATCACTTTTCATTCCTCCCGAATCTACTCAAAATTCTATTATGAAAATTAGACACCTGCCAAACAGAGAATTTTATCTGAACCAAGTAGACGCCCCAAGAGAATTCGTCCTAAAAGTTGTTGAGACAATTTGTGGCGGAGGTTTCTACCACGAAGAAGGTGCAAGAAAAAGTTTCAATATATAAAAGAAGAAGGAGAACATCAATGATTAATGACAAGAAGCTAAAAATTGCCCCCCCCCCGAAAAGACAATATTAAGATTTTTAACAAACAAAACTATTTACTTTTTTAACAAAATAATAGATAATAGTGATATGGAACTTCACTATAAAAAATTAGCTTTTACATTAGCAGAAACACTTATTACGATAGGAATTATCGGGATCGTTGCATCAATGACTCTTCCATCTCTTATTCAAGACCATAGAGAAAAAGAAACTGTTGCAAAATTAAAAAAAATTAACTCTATATTAAGTCAAGCACTTGTCAGCGCTATAGATGAAAGTGGAACAACAGTCGATCAATGGAATTTAGAAGGTGGAGATTCAAAAAATGGTTCACAATATTTAGTTGATAATTATTTCAAACCTTATTTCAAAATAGCCGATAATTGTATAAATTTAAGAAATTGTATTGGCAACAAAAAATACAAATATTTAAACGGCAAAGAACATATAGCATACGCTGGTCAAAATAGTTACAAACATTTAGTATTAGCTGATGGAACTTTATTAATTTTTCACATTTCTCCTGGATTTAAAAATTGCCCTCAAAAAGGAAATTGTGCTGAAATATTTGTAGATACAAATGGATATTACAGAGGTCCAAATCAGTTCGGCAGAGATTATTTTGTATTTTCAATGAAAAAAGAAAAAATTATTCCATACGGGACAAAAAAAGATTTTCCAAACTTTTCAACCCATTGTAATAAAACCAAAGGTACAGGATACGGTCTAAGTTGCGGTGCTTGGGTAATCCAAAATGAAAACATGGATTATTTACACTGCGACGATCTTGATTGGGACAAAAAAATAAGATGTAAATAAAGCTGTAATCATAAAAGAGGTAAAAGCACAAAAACAATACAGCTGTTACAAAAAGAAGAAACAAAATATCTTTATTGTAATAACTCTAGGCATATTGAAATGTTCACAGATCGGAGCAAATTTAGCTCCAACCTCTTTTTATTTTTGTACAATTAACTTCTTTTGATATTCTGTCAAAAATCCTTTTTAAACTAAAATTAAATCTTCTTTTAGGAGGTATTACTATCTATTCCTCAATTGATATTTTAGAAGACACTTCTGCAACAATTCTTTGAATATCAGAACCGCCTATTGCAACCTCTAATATTAACGGGCTATGTATTAATACAGTTTCTGAATAATCCATAGTTTCTACATCTATAACATTAAATTCAATAAAGTCATCACCGGCATATATCAATTTACCATATTCACTACCTGTAGCCCATTTAATAAACATGTATTGATTTTCGTATTCTTTAAGTTTCTCTACCAGTCTCATCCTACATCCCCGTAAATGTCTTACACTATATATTGTAGTGATTTATTTTTATAAGTCAAGGTAAAATGCAAATATAAACATAAAAAAAAGTCACACACTTACTTGTGCGACTTGAACAATAATCTTGGGAGGAGATTTGGGGATAGTTGTACATGCATGATAATTCAAGCATGCTTTTTTAGTTATACATGAAAGCAAAAAATTAATAAAAATTTACAATTACTTGATTTTATAATATAATAATTGTATAGAGGTACATCATGAAAATTCTGATTATAAACGGCGTTAATATGAATATGCTTGGGTTACGGGAAACTGAAAAGTACGGAACCATGACATTAAAGGATTTAGAAAAAGAGTTATATGCTTTTTCTTTTGAACTTGGAATTGATATAGAAACATTCCAAAGCAACTTTGAAGGAGAAATTGTCGAAAAAATTCATCAAACAAAAGACCTTTTTGATGGAATTGTAATTAATGCCGGAGCATACACTCATACTAGTGTCGCAATAAGAGATGCCATATCAGCAGTTAACACCCCAACAGTTGAAGTTCACATGACAAATATATACAAAAGAGAAGATTTTAGACACCATTCATATATCGCTCCTGTATGCATAGGTCAAATATCTGGATTTGGGATAAATAGCTATAAATTGGGGCTAAAAGCAGTTGTCGATTATTTAAACACTAATGACAACAAATAAAAATTTTTCTCGTGTCTTTATCGTCATTGCATTATTGCAATGACGAATAATTTTCATTATTTTTGAAATTCTTCAACAAAAGCTTTACTAACAGCAAGAGCTTTTAATTCAGGATGTTCAACACCTGCAGCTTCGTATTTTTTCTCTGCTAATTCTGCAATATCAAGTGCTTGTTTAGCTAATTCCGGATTTGCAGCAAAAACCTTGATATCATTTTCCAGATTATCAATTTTTACAGAAGAACGATCTGCGGGGTTATCAGGAATATCTTTAATTTCCTTTGTTTGAACTTCCGGTTGCTGAGGGGCCTGAACATCTTGTACTATTTCTTGTTTTACTTGTTCAGTTTTTTGCACTTGTGCTTGTGCTTGTTGTGGAATGCTTGGACCTTGCGCGTTTTTTGAAATTTCGTTCATAGTCACATCCTCTTTTCTTTTTCGGGGTTACAGCACTTTGCCGCAACTTTTATGTATTACTCTGTTCTCGTTTTTTGCTTTAAAACATGAAAAAAAATTTTTTTGCTAGTTTGTAAAAAAAAAATTACAAAATTTAATATAAAATCTTTATTTACAGACTGTTTATGCTATATTTAAAGTACAAAAATGAATTTCTCGAGTATATAAACGTTATATAAAGTATACAACATTAAGGGAAGTATTGCAACTATGAATTTTACTAATTTATTTAGCAACATTAATCCAAAAGAAGTTATAAAAAACCTACCTGATGCCGTATTTGTAATTGATTTAGACGGCAGAATTTTGTGGGCTAATGATAAAGCTGCAATAATTTTTGAATGCAAAGCAAATGATTTAAAAGGATTAAACTTTGATGAAATAGTTGTAGATGGAGTTAGTCTATCAAATAAATCTTATGCAAAAAGAAATTCTGTTGTAACAGGGGCATTCACTGTTGAAGGAAAAGAGTTTTTTGTAGAAATGAATGCTAAAAAATATGTTGAGCAATACTTTATTACAATCAGAGACATTACTGCAATGACAAATGTTTTGACAATAGCGGAAAGAACAGGGAGATTAAATAAAGAAAAAAATGTAATGTTTGTTAAAACATCTAACGAATTTAAATCTCCTCTTCAATCTATTATTGGCTTTTCTCAAGCTCTTTTAGATGGTCTTGGTGGAGAAATTAATGAAAAACAAAACAAATATGTGAAAATCATTAATAAAAATTCTACGGAATTATTATACTTTATTGATAAATTTATTGAATTTGCACAAGCAGAATCATCTCTATTCAACTATAACAACCAACCTTTTGATATTGTAAATACAATACAAACTGTTGCAAAAAATAATGAAAATGCTTTAAACGCTAAAAATTTAACAATTGAATTTGATTTTGAAGAATTCAACAAAAAAACAATATACAACGATGAAAATGCTATAAAAATCATTCTTCAAAATATAATAGAAACATCTATAAAACTTACAGATGTAGGCTCTATCAATATCAGACTTGACCATCCAGAAATGGATTTGGTAGAAAGATGCGGAGCTAAAGTAATTAAAGATTCTGATAGTTTTTCATACTTAAGAATAGCAATCTCTGACACAGGAATGGGGCTTGCAGATTCTGAACTTGAAGGAATTTTTGAACCATATACTCAGTTAGATAAATCACATAAAAAAACATTCTTACGCTCACTAACTTTAGGTACAGCATACACTATGCTTAAACGTATGGGAGGAGCTTTATGGGTAAATTCTGAAGTAATGAAAGGATCGACATTCTTTATTATTATTCCTGTAGAAAAAGAAATGAAAACTCAAGAATAAAAAGACTTAATAAACAAATTATAAGAGGGGATTTAATGAGCAGTGTTATTTTAAAAAACGTAACTAAAATATATGACACAAAAAAAGTTATAGATAATGTTGATTTAACCATAAATGATAAAGAATTTGTGGTACTTGTAGGGGCTTCTGGCTGCGGGAAATCCACTCTTTTAAGAATGATAGCAGGTCTTGAAGATATAACAGACGGGGAAATTTTTATCGGAGATAAAAAAGTAAATAATATTCAACCAAAAGACAGAGATATTGCTTTTGTATTCCAAAGTTACGCACTATATCCACATATGACAGTAAGAGAAAATATTGCATTTGGACTTAAAATGCGAAAAATAGATAAAGAAACTATTGATAAAAAAGTTAAAGAAGCTGCTGAAATTCTTGATTTAGGCGAATACCTTGATAGAAAACCTAAACAACTATCAGGCGGCCAAAGGCAACGTGTTGCATTAGGTCGTGCAATAGTTAGAAACCCAAAAGTTTTCTTAATGGACGAACCTTTATCTAATTTAGATGCAAAATTACGTGTACAAATGAGATCTGAAATTAAAAAGCTGCATGAAAAATTGCAAACAACTTTTATCTATGTAACCCACGATCAAACAGAAGCTTTGACAATGGGAGATAGAGTCGTTGTATTAGATAAAGGTATAATTCAACAGGCTGCAAGCCCTGAAGAAATTTATAATAACCCTGCAAATACTTTCGTTGCAGGATTTGTCGGTTCTCCACAAATGAACTTTATTTCAAGCGAAAATTTCCCATATAATACAAAAGAAAATGTAACAATAGGAATAAGACCTGAAAAAATGGTATGCGGCGGTGAAATTAAATTCAATGTTGATATTGAAATCACAGAACTTTTAGGCAGTGAAAAAATCGCATATTTTAACATTGGCGGTCAAAAATGTTCTGCAAAACTTCCTGCAGACTTCAATATTGATAAATCTCTTGAATTGAGCATTAATCCAAAAGATTTATACTTCTTTGATAAAAATAGTGGTAAAAGAATTTACGATTAATTTTTATTGTCATTGCAATCTTCTTCTACCCATATCACTGTAAAACTAATCGGTTTAGCAAAAGGATTAGTTGTATTCATACTCCAAAAATTGTTTTGTGCAATAGAATCATAAAACTTAATTTTTTCGGATAATCTTTTTGTATAATCTAACAAATTCATAATTCAATTCCCTACTTCTACATAATCCATTATTAAATTTTTTATGCAAGATATAATCCGACTCAGGCAGTATAATTTACTATCCTCAATAGTTAATAAGGCTAATATCATCTATTGATAAAACGGAGCAGAATATTTTGAGGAGGGAAATTATGAAAGAATTAAAAGGAACAAAAACAGAACAAAACTTAATCAATGCATTCGCCGGAGAATCTCAGGCCAGAAACAGATATACATATTTTGCAAAGCAAGCAAAAAGTGAAGGATATGAACAAATTGCAGAAATATTTCTTCAGACAGCAGAAAATGAAAAGGAACATGCAAAACTGTTTTACAAACATATAGGCAACACTATAGGTAAAGTAAATGCAAACTATCCGTTTGAATTTGGCACAACAGAAGAAAACTTAAAAAGCGCAGCCTCTGGAGAGAATGAAGAATGGACAACTCTTTACGCAAATAGTGAAAAAATAGCAAGAGAAGAAGGTTTCGATGAAATTGCAGATACTTTCAAACATGTAATAGAAGCAGAAAAACATCACGAAAAAAGATATTTAAAATTATTAGAAAACATAAAAAACAATACTGTTTTCTCAAAATCCGAAGATACATACTGGCTTTGCCTAAAATGCGGTTATGTACATTTTGGGAAATCTGCTCCTGAAAAATGTCCAAATTGTCATCACCCTAAAGCTTATTTTCAAATATTATGTGAAAATTACTAGACTATATAAAATAAAAATGTTACAAAAATACTACTAAAAATAGCTTGATAAACGCAATATTCAACTTTTAGTATTAATATTGTAACATTTTGCCGAAATCCTTTAAATTTATACATTTTAATCGTATAATCATATCAGGTTATGGGCAGGAATTTTAAATACTTAATAATACTATTTTCATTGACGGTTTTGTATGGCACCTATTACTTTGGAATACCTGCAATTGTTAACTTGCCTGAAAGAGCAAGTTTTATTGAACAAGCTGTATTTAAAGAAACCGGATATAAAATAAAAATTACGAATCCGTCTTTAAAAATGGGATTAATTCCTTCTGTATGGCTCAAAGCTGATAAATTTGCCATACTTAATAATGATACCTCAAATGCATTCTGTATCGAAAACCCTTATATAAACATAAGACTTCTGCCTTTAATTCTTAAAGATTTAGATATTAAATATTTTTCTGCCAATAACGCAACTATTAATCTTTTATTTGACAAAGATTCAAAACTGAAACTTGGTCAATATCCACTTGAGCCCAAAATTAAATCCCCACTAAGATTAAAACACGCATCAATTGATATTGATAATTATAATATTAACTTAGAGGATAAAATTCAAAATAAAAAAATATTTCTAAACGGTAAATACTTAACAGTTAATAATTTTACAGCTGATAAACATGTTAATTTTTCAACAATTGCAGATTTACATACCGGAAAGAAAAAAGCTTCAATCAATGCAGACATCGATTTAAAATTACCACTTACTAAAATATCAGACGACCAATTAGATATTTCTGGGAATATTGTAAATTTAGATTTATCAGATTTTTCAATATATGCAAAAGCCCTGTCTAAAAACAAAATTAAATCAATTTCAGGATTAATAAATTTCACTGCTAAAACAAATATTAAACCTGATAGCCACAAACAAATCAAAACAAGTTTATATATTAATGATTTAGGAATTTTTAAAGATGATATAACCACATCTATCTATCATAAAGGCAAATTAACCATAAAAACCGATATTAATACTATCAAAAACGGTATTGATATTAACGAGATGAAAATATCTGGAGATGGAATTAAAGCTTTCACAAATGGACAAATTACAAAATTAAATTCAAAACTTCCACACCTTGATTTAAAAGTTACAATAAACAAATCAAAAGCTGAAAAAATAATTCCTTTACTTCCTGGGGATGAAAATTTATGTCCTGACATTAACTTGCTCTTATTAAAAAAGACAGGTTTTTGGGGTGATGTAGCAGGTAATTTAGAAATTAAAGGGAAAGCAGACTTCCCAGACATAAAAGGCAATATTCTAGTTGCAAACGCATATATGGTAAAACCAATTCCAAATGCAGAAAAAGCAATCATTAAAATTAAATTCATAGGAGATAAACTAAATCTCGATGTTAAAGTCCCAACATCTCCAACTGAAACCGTATATGTAAAAGGACCAATTAATCTATACAATGATAAATATGCGGATTTAAATATAACAAGTACAAATAATGTTGATTTAAAAACAGCTCAAATTGTACTTAATCCACTTCACGATATTTTACATTTTGAACTTGGGCCTGTTCCTATCATGGATATACAAGGGAAAGGTGGTATTAATCTTCACGTTGTAGGCACAAGAGAAAATCCTCACGGCTGGGGACAATTTCATTTCAAAAATGCAACAGTATCATTTTTAGATATTCATAATATGGTACTTAATAACGGTTCAGGAACTCTTGATTTTAATAATCAAAATACATTTTTCCAAACAAAAACAGCTACATTAAACGGGCAACCAATTTCTGTAAAAGGAACATGTTCTCTTATTGGAGAATTAAATTTTGATGTAATAACAAGAAATCAAAACTTAGAAAAACTTTTAAAAACCGTAAAAACATCTCCAATGCTTGCAGATATCCAAAAGCTTATTTCACCTATTGAAAATGGTTATGGCAATGCAAATATAAAAATTAATCTTACAGGAAAAGTTAAAGATCCAAAAGATATCGTATTCAACAAAAATCTTTTTGCAAAAGGTCAAATTGAATTATTATCAAACAAAATAAAACTAAAAGGAGTTCCTGCAACAATTTCTGGAATTTCAGGCATCTTAAATTTCAATAATATGGATGCAGATTTTAAACTTGCATCTCATTTAGATAAATCACAGATTAATATAAACGGAAAAATTAAAGATAACAACTGTGATACAACAATAGTTTCAAATAAATTTAATATTGGAGACGGTATAGAATTTTTACCTCCTGAATTTAAAATACCTTACAAAAAAGATCTTGCTACAATTAATACAAGTTTTGTCGGTAAATATAAAGGGAGTTTAGAAAACATTAATTTCGATAATGTTTATTTTAAAGGTAAAATTTACTCAAATAAAGGAGCAAAAAGTTCGATCATAGTTAACAATAGTTCATTTGAATTAAACAATTCAAACTTCAAATTACCACTTTTAAAAGGAACATTTAAAAACAGCCCTTATAATATTTCTTTAAATATTTCAAAAATGTTTGATAAACACAGAGTTGTAAACGGAAATTGCAAAATAACATCTCTTGATCTTAATCTTATAAATGATCAGGCACTTCAATATATTTTACCTCCTGATTTGGCTAAACAATTCAAAGATATTGATTTTCTTAACGGTAATATTAATTTATCTGCAAGAGTAAGGAATAATAATCTTAATGCATTCACAAAACTTGATGATATAAGTCTATTATACAAACCAAAACATTTAAAACTTACTATTAATAGCGGAAATGTTCTACTAAAGAATAATTTGCTGAACTTAAATAAAATCAATGCACAATTAGGCGAAATGCCTGTGTTCATTAACGGTTCTGTTGCAAATATTGAAAAAGATCCTAATCTTAACTTATATATTAATGCAAAACCAACTCAAGAATTTTTTGATCAATTTTTCAACAACAAATCAGTATATCCTATAAAAATAAAAGGGGATGTAATTTTATCTTCAAAATTACATGGTACACTTAATAATCTAAACGAAAAATCTATCCTAAAAATTGCAGATAACTCTAGCATTTATTACATGGGGGCTTCTATCGGAGATATTGAAAACCCTGTAAAAATAACTGTCGATAATACTTATTTACCTAACAAAATCAGAATAAATCATCTTCAATATGACAAAATTATCACATCACAGAATAATAAACCTTATGTAAATACCCAACTTAATGCTCAAGGGACAGTAAATCTAATCAGTGATAATTTAATAGGATTCAATGATTTTAAGGTTAAAACTCAAACACCTACCGATGCAAAAATATTTAACATAATTTTTAGAAAACCGTTTATGAAACAAGGAGTATTTACATCTGACCTAATCTTAAACGGAACATCTTTGAACCCAAAAATAAAAGGAAAACTAAATATCACAAGTATTGATATTCCATTTTTCGATTCAACAATTAACGATGTAAATCTTGATTTTAAACAAGACAAAATCTTTATTACAAGCAAAGGTACAGTACTTACAAATGATGTATTGCTAAATGCGGAAATGAAAAACCAATTAATTCCGCCATACACTGTGAATAACTTAAAAATCAAACTGGCAGATTTAAATGTTAATAAAATCACAGATACTATAAGAGATATAGAAGCTGAAGCAATTAGAAATCAAAACATAAATGCTCCTACAACTTTACAGCCATTTGATATTTCTCAAGTAATAATCCACAAAGCATTTATTGAAGCTGACAAAATTCAAGTAAGAAATATTAACGCAAAGAATTTTACAACTAATTTAAGTCTGAATAAAGAAGGACTTGCAGATGTTAAAGACTTTAAATTTAATATCGCAGAAGGGACTGTAACCGGGCAATTTAAACACAATCTAAATTCTCATAAAACAGATCTTGATATAACATTAAATAATGCAAATGCACTCATAATGTCAGAAGCCTTATTTGATTTAAAAGGCCAAGTATATGGTTCAGTAGATGGCGGATTTAAGCTTCACTGCACTGGAGATTCTCAAGAAGACTGCTTCAGAACACTATCTGGCGATGGGATATTCAAAATTGCAGATGGGAAAATGCCAAAACTCGGATCTTTAGAATACTTATTAAAAGCAGGGAACTTGCTCAAAGGCGGATTTACAGGGCTATCAATTAATAGCATTATTGATTTAATAACACCATTAAAAACCGGGGATTTTGACAGCATATATGGCGATATTCATCTAAAAGACGGTATTGCAAATAATATAAATATATATTCAGACGGACATGATTTAAATATGTATATGACAGGCTCATACAATCTTTTAACATCAATTGCCGATATGAAAATTTATGGAAGCCTTACTAAAAACATAACTACGGTATTCGGTAAAATTAAAAACGCATCTTTAAATACATTATTTAATACAATCCCAGGAATTAACGACGCAACAGAAAAATTGTTACTACAAGAAGATATTGGTAAAATTCCAAACATCAAAGATGCTACAAACATATACAGAATATTTGCCGTTGACATCAACGGCGACATCAACGGCACAAATTATGTAAAAAGCTTCAGATGGGTTAAATAAAAAAATTATTCAAAATTATATATTTTATTACAATAACTTTGACTTCCATTCACACACTTTATATAATCCATATTTTCTTTATACAAAACCCAAGCAGTACATCCAGACCCATTATACCAACCAGAATGAGAATCAGCATTTGGGGCACATGATAATGTACTTTCAGAATGAGTATCTAAAGCTCCTCTTGGAATAATCTTATTTTTATTTACATGAAAAGTAAAAGTATCAACTCCCCAACGATTTGGCAACCTATCCCCATTTATATCTGCAATAATATTAAAGCAATAATCTAAATAAACACATCCTGAAGTTAATTGTTGTTGATCCTGAATACCAAAACCAATAACAATGCCATCTTCCATTATTAGACCTTGATTTGAAGTTATTTTATCTACGGTTTTATTTCTCAAATCCTTTCTATTACTACTTACAAAACATTTTTTTGAAGAAAATTTTGAACAAACAGTAACACCTTTAATATATTTAGAAAAATATTCTGTTAATATTTCAGAATAATTTTCTTTAGTTAACCCCCAATTTGTTGGATCTCCATATTCTTCTAATATTAAAGTATAAGCATTTGATATAGTAGAATATGTTTTTTTTAATCTTACAACTGTCTCTTTTTCCCTTTGATTTGCAATCAATGCTGGTATTGTCATTGCAGCAACAACTCCAATTATTCCTAAAGTTATTAGTACCTCTGCTAACGTAAATCCAAATCTGTCATTGCGAGACTTTTGTCGAAGAAATCCAGCTTTTGGGGTTAATAATAGGCTAGATTCTTTCGTGGATTCCCCCTCAGAATGACTATACATGCTACCAACTTGTGAAGTAAGCGCTAAATTGCCCCCCCCCCGCCTTTCTTAAATTTTTTCATATTTCGCTCCCTTCTTTAATTGTTATAATTATAAAGAATTTCTTACATAAATTCAAGGCACAGGATCATAACCACCCTCATGATATGGGTGGCATTTGCAAATTCTTTTTATCCCAAGCCAACCGCCTTTAATTACTCCATATTTTTCAATAGCTTGACGAGTATATTCTGAACAAGTCGGATAAAACCGGCATACTGCAGGCGTATGTTTTGAAATTTTCTGATATATTGATATTAAAAATAATATTATTTTTTTCATAATATACAAATTCTATTTATCTTTCAATTTTAATTGTTCTATATATTTAGATGTGGATTCTCTCATAGCATTCCTATTTTTATCCCATTCATCTTTAGGAACTGTTGAAACTTTTCCTTTATTTGAAAAAACTTCAATACCATGATAACAAATCCATTTAGGATCTGGCCTATTCGGATTTTTTAAATCAAAATCTAATACTTTTTGCAACAAATTAGCTAAATCATTACTATTCATTTTTGATATATAAACTGCAGTTTTCGGAGCTACCAAAGGTAACATACGAGCAGCTTGATAAGCAGATTTATCAGCACAAACCATTACATCTTGGATTGATCTATAACGACCTAGAGCATATAAAAATGAAGCTAAATTTTTATCAGTAGGATAAATATCTTCAGCAACTGCAATATAATAAATTGGCAAAACATCTACAGAATAATTTTTTACAGAATTTATTATTTCCTTTTTCTTTTTTTCAGGCATTTGTTTATATTCTTCAACAAGATAAAAAGGATCATTAATTGACTTATAATTTGTTACATTTCCATTTTTTACAATTACAAAACCATTTTTAGCATTAATAACATCTTGCATCTGAGCTTCTGCCAATTTATTATTTGGATCTAATTCAAGAGCTTTTTTATAATCAGCAATAGCATTATCATAATCTTTATTATGATAATATGCTAATCCTCTATTTTGAAAATTTTCAGCATAATTAGGCTCATATTCAATTGCTTTTGAATAATTAACGATAGCTAGTTCATATTCACCCAACTCATCCATTGCTATACCTTTAAAAAAATAACCAAAAGCGGACTTTGGATAATATTTTATCACGTCATCTGAATACTTATTTAATTCAGACCAATTTTCACTTTGAAAAGCTTCTTTTACTAACTTCTTATATTCTGTATAATCTTTGGCAAAAACTTTTAAATTTAGAGCCCCCAAATAGCACAAGATAACTAAAAATAAAATTACCACACCAGATATAATAATATTTTTCTTCATTTAACACCCCTTTTCTTTATTCCATAGCATAAGATTCACCAATAGAATCTATCGCCTCAACTTTGATATCCGTAATCAATTCTGAATAAGAAATTACAACAATAGTCGGAATATGTCTTTCCAAAAGTTGATAAAGAGGTAAACGAATTCTTGGTGAACACAATATTACAGGCTGCTGTCCACATGCCTGATGAGCTCTCATTAATGTTGTAGCAGTTGTTTCAATCAATTCCTGAACCTGCATAGGATTCAACAAAAACATTGTACCTAACTCTGTTCTTTGACAACTGTCATCAAGAGTTTTTTCCCACTCTGGAGAAAGAGTTAACGCATATAAAACTTTGTCATCACCAACATTAGATAAACATATTTGACGTCCTAATGCAGCTCTTAATCTTTCCGATAAAATGTCAGGTTCTTTTGAAAATCTTGCGTAATCACAAAGTCTTTCAAATACAAATATAATATCTTTTATAGAAACTTTTTCTCTGATTAAGTTTACAAATATTTTTCTTAAGTCACTTGTAGAAATAATTGTAGGAACAAGGTCATTTACCAATGTAGGGTCTTGGGAACGAACAAGTTCCATAAGCTTCAATACATCAGTTTTTGTCATAACTTCATCAACGTGTTTTCTTACACATTCTTGCAAGTGTGTAACAATTACGTCAGTTGAGTCAACGGCAGTAACAGACCGAGCTGTTTTTGCATCCTCAGGAGAAATCCAATAAGCCTGAGTTTGATATGTAGGATCAATACCGATTATTGCGTCTTGAGGAACTTCTTTTTTCATCGCATCCCATTGATCAGCAATAACCATTAATTTACCAGGATAAACATACCCTGTTGCAACAGTATTTCCACGAATTGAAATCATATATTCATTAGCATCCAAAGCTGATGAATCCATAATTCTTATATTTGGCAGAATATAACCTAATTCATCTGTAACTCTTTGACGTAAAGCAGCAATCTTAGCTAGCAATTGACCTTCTTGGTCAGGGTCAGCAATTACAAGTAAGTTAGAACCAACCTGCAAACTTAAAACATCAACACCTAACCGCTCGTACATTCTGTTCGGGTTAACAAGATCTTGCATATTTTGACGAACATTTTCCAATTGTCCCAATTGAGACTGAACATCGGCATTGATTAAAGTTGAGAAGCCTGCAATAAATAAACCAATTGCAAAAAGGAAAAATGGTAAAAAAGGCAAACCTGTACCTTGCCAGAACCAAGTATGACCAGTAATAGCTAAGAATAATAAGAATACTGAAGCCAAAAATAACGCATTTGGTTTGCTTACAATTTGTCCTGTAACATCAGAACCTAAAGAATTAGCAGCAGATGAACGAGTCATAAATACACCTGCAGCAATAGACATTAATAATGAAGGTAATTGAGATGCAAGACCGTCACCAATAGTTAAAATTGTATATTTAGAAACTGCATCTGCAACAGGCATTTGGTTCATTAAACACCCGATACACAAACCGCCGATAATATTAATCAAAACAATGATGATACCAGCTATAGTATCCCCTTTTACGAATTTCATAGCACCATCCATGCTACCAAATAAGTTTGATTCTCTTTGTAAATCTTCACGTTTTTTAGTTGCTTCTTCTGGAGAAATTAACCCAGCATTAAAATCAGCGTCAATTGTCATCTGTTTACCTGGCATCGCATCTAATGCGAAACGAGCAGCAACTTCAGCTATACGTTCTGCACCTTTGGTGATTACCATGAACTGCACA
>CALVEU010000008.1 GCA_944326635.1 Candidatus Gastranaerophilales bacterium
GAGGCGGAAATAAACTTGTTAAATTCATAAAAGAAAATACAAAAATTCCTGTACTTGGTCACGCTGACGGAATTTGCCACATATTTGTAGATGAAACAGCTGATATTGATATGGCAATAAAAGTTGTAACAGATGCAAAAACTCAATATCCGAGTGCTTGTAACGCTGTTGAAACTTTGTTAATCCATGAAAAATTCCCTAAAATTGATAACCTGCTTGCAGCTTTGCAATTATCAGAAATTCAATTGATAGACAAACCTGAAAGCTGGTCTCATGAATACGGTGATAAAATTTTATCATTCAAAACCGTAAAAAATGTTGACGAAGCAATCGAACATATTAATACATACGGTTCAGGTCATACTGACAGCATTATTACAAAAAATATAGAAAATGCAGAAAATTTTATGAACAAAGTTGATTCTGCTGGAGTATATTTTAATGCATCTACAAGATTTGCAGACGGTTTCCGCTACGGATTCGGAGCCGAAGTCGGGATTTCTACAAACAAAACTCATGCAAGAGGTCCTGTAGGATTAGAAGGTTTAACAATTTATAAATATAAGCTTATAGGCAACGGAAATATTGTAAAAGATTATGTTGACGGTACAAAACATTTTTCACATAAAGATGTAAGAACATAACAAATAAAAAAGGAGAGGTGTCCGAGTGGTTTAAGGTGCAGATCTCGAAAGTCTGTGAGGGATAACACTCTCCGTGGGTTCGAATCCCACTCTCTCCGTGCGTCAATTATTTTTATTTTATTTAAAACGTTATCCTAAATATAAAAAAAGAAAGAAGGAATTTGTTATGTTAAAAGATTTATTAGATAAAAAAGAATGTTTTAAACTTGTATGCGGTGCTGGTAATGAAGATGCAACAGAAGTAGAAAGACTTGTCACAATTTATTCACTTGCAGGCTGCAACTTTTTTGATTTATGCGCAAAACCTGAAATTGTAGACGCAGCAAAAAGAGGACTAGAAAGAGCTGGTATAAAAGAAGACAGATACTTATGTGTAAGTGTCGGAATTGATGGCGATCCTCATATTACAAAAGCTGTAATCGATCAGACAAAATGCGTTAAATGCGGAAAATGTAAATTAATCTGCCCGCATGATGCAATTATTGAACTTGATAAATACAAAGTAAAAAAAGAAAGATGCATCGGCTGCACTCAATGTGCTAATAACTGCCCTAAACAAGCAATTGAAATGGTAAGTCAACTTCAAGATTACAAAGAAGTTTTACCAAAATTAATCGAAAAAGGCATTGATTGTATCGAATTCCACGCGATTTCAACAGATGAAAAAGATGTAATGGATAAATGGTTACAAATCAATGATTTCTTTGACGGAATGCTATGTATTTCAATTGACAGATCAGAACTAGGTGACAAAAAGCTTAAAGAACGTGTTAAAAAGATGTTGAGTCTAAGAAAGCCTTACACAACAATTATTCAGGCTGACGGGATTGCAATGAGCGGAAGCAACGACCACTTTGGAACAACATTGCAAGCTGTTGCAACTGCACAATTATTTGAAAATGCAAAATTCCCTGCATACATTATGATGTCTGGCGGAACTAACTCAAATTCTATTGAACTTGCACATATGTGCGATGTTCACCCACATTGTCTTGCAGTAGGTTCTTACGCAAGAAAAATTGTAAAAGATTACTTGACAAACGATAATCTGTTCAACGATCCAAAATTAATGGAAGAAGCAGTAAAAATAGCAAAAGAACTTGTAAATACAATCGTAAAGGCAGACAAATAATGATTAATCTAAAAACTAACAAATGGACTATAAACAATATTGATACAATATTGTTTGATAAAGACGGAACTTTCATTGATTTGCACTATTTTTGGGGCAAAATGACAGAGATGAGAGTTGAAGAAATTATTGAAAAATTTAATCTATCAAAAGACTTATTCCCAAAACTTTGTCTTTACTTAGGCTATGATATTTCAAAAGGTGAAATGCTTCATGATGGCATTACAGCTATGTATTCAAGACCTGTGATTATCGAAATATTTTGCAAAAACCTAAATGACTTAGGCATAAAAATTACAGAAAACGATATTGAAAAAATATTCGACCACATAAGCAAAGTATTTTATGAAAACATGTCTGAATATACAAAACCGATTGAATCTGCAATAAATTTCATAAGAAAAGTTAAAGCTAAAGGCTTAAAGACTGGAATTGTCACTTCAGATGCAAAAGAATCAACTCTTTTAACTCTGAAACATTTTCAATGGGAAAATTTATTTGATGTCGTAATCGGCAGAGAATCCACTAAAGAGACTAAAGAAAGTGGCGCTCCTGTCAAATTGGCATTAGAATTATTAAAATCAAATCCTGAAAATACACTTATGGTAGGCGATGCCCCAATGGACTTTATTGCAGCCAAAAACGGCGGAGTAAATCAAACAATTCTTGTATCTACAGGACAAATTGATGAAAATACTCTTATGCAGACATCTGAATTTACAACAACTTCACTTGATAATATCGAAATATATTAATCTAGAATTTGTTATAAAAAACGGTATGACTTAATTCATATCTCTCATTATGATGAGGATTTGGAATGGAATCTTTAGCAGGATAACCGATAGGCAAAATCGCCACAGGTTCAAAATTGTCAGGAATATTAAAAAATTCCCTCAATAGTTCTGTTTTAAAAGATCCCACCCAAGTTGTGCCGAGTCCAATATTTTCGACTTCAAGCATCATTTGTGTGGTAACAATACTTGCATCTACAGGTCCCATTTCATAACCGTCATGGCCTCTTTTCCAGCTCACAGTGTTATCATAGCAAATTAAAAGAGCTAAAGGTGCATTAAAATGATAAGGAGTACATTTTTTCAAGTTTTCAAGTGCTTCCTGAGATTCAATTACAAGAATTCTTTGCGGTTGAAAATTAACTGCTGTCGGAGCAACTCTGCCTGCTTCCAATATCAAATCAAGTTTTTCTTTCGCTACTTTTCTATCATCAAATTTTCTTACTGAATATCTTTTCTTTAAAAGTTCTAATAAATCCATAATACCCCCTTTTTATCTGACAATTATATTAAACAATAATGAGTTAGTCAATTTGTATGCTATAATAATTTTATGAAAATAGGAATTATTGGACTAGGCTTAATTGGCGGATCTTTATTCAAAGATTTAACAAAAAAATATGATGTAATAGCAGTTTCGCAATCTCAAAATGGAGATAAAATCTTCAAATCTTATGAAGTTTTAAAAGATAGAGATTTAATTTTTGTATGCACTCCAATGAACAAAACACTTGCTGTACTAGATGAATTAGAAAACTATTTATCACCTGATACAGTAGTTACAGACGTATGTAGTTTGAAAAAATTTGTATCAGAAAAACAAAGACCTTATAAATTCATTCCATCACACCCAATGGCTGGGACTGAACATAAAGGGTTTGAAAACTCTTTTGAAGGACTTTTTAAAAATGCTAAATGGGTAATCATAAGCAATCAAGAGGACAAAAAGGCAAGAGGTCAAGCGTTATTACTAAAAATTATTGATTATGTCGGCGCAACTCCTATTTTCACAACCGCAGAAAAACATGACGAAGCAGTTGCAATGATTTCGCATATGCCAATGGTAATTGCACAAAGCCTTATGCTTGCTGCAAAAGAGAATCCACTGGCATTAAAAATTGCCTCAAGCGGTTTTCGTGATATGACACGTCTTGCAATGTCTAATGAAGAAATGGCAAATGATATGGTTACAATGAACCATAAAAATATTGAACAATCAATTTTAAAATTATACAAAGCAATCGGAGAATTAACAAACGGCGACTATCCAAAGACAATCGCCGAGTTAAAAAATATTCGTTCTAAAATGTTTATTTAGCAAATGCTTCTGCAATTGATTTGTGATAATCAGGTCTTAAAATACCTTTTTCTGTAATAATACCGGCAATTAATTCATGCGGAGTAACATCAAATCCTGGGTTGATTACATTTACATCAGGAGCACAAATTATTTTTCCGTTAATGTGAGTTACTTCATCATGAGAACGTTCTTCAATTACAATTTCATCACCTGTTTTAATACTTGTATCAATAGTTGATAAAGGTGCTGCAACATAAAATGGAACATTATGATATTTCGCTGCTATTGCTACAGTATAAGTCCCGATTTTATTAGCGGTATCACCATTAGCTGCAATTCTGTCTGCACCTACCACTACCATATCAATCATACCTTTTTTCATGAAATATGAACACATTCCATCAGTAATTAAAGTTGTAGGAATTCCGTCCATTGTCAATTCAAATGTAGTAATTCTTGCACCTTGCTGACGAGGACGAGTTTCATCTGCAAATACTTGAATAGTCGGATCATTTGCGAATGCTGAACGGACAACACCTAAAGCTGTTCCGTAACCGACAGTTGCAAGTCCGCCTGCATTACAGTGAGTTAGAATTGTTGCACCTTTTGGCACAACTTCCGCTCCGTAATCACCTATTTTTTTATTGATTGCAATATCTTCATCTTCTAATCTAATTCCGTTTTGTTTTAACTCTTCTACAATTCCTTGAATATCTGATTTAGAATTTTTTATAACTTCTTTTTGTTTTTCACAAGCCCACATCAAGTTTACTGCAGTAGGTCTTGATGTTGCCATATAATCAGCTTTTTCAAGAAGTTTTTTTACAAATTCATCCCTAGAAAGATTTTCTTTCGCAAGTTCTTGAGCGTATAATACAACTCCATGAGCACCTGCAACACCAATTGCCGGAGCTCCACGAACTATCATTGTTCTGATTGCATCAAACATCTCCTGACCGCCAGTGATATTTACATATTTAAATTCATAAGGCAACAATGTCTGATCAACCATTTTTGAATAATTATCTACCCATTCGATTGTTTTTATTTTTGAATGAAATTCTGCCATTTTTATTTCCTCTTTTACTAATTAAACTAAAAATTTTACTTATTCCTAAACACGCCTAAAAAATCCATTACATAGAAAGTTAAAAATCCTGTAAAAGCGTTAACTGTTGCACTCAAAACACCCATAAAAAGAGAGATTACAACAAGAATAAAAAAGCTAGCATGCTCAAGCATCAGCCCTACTCCGTAATTTGCAGCTATATGAAAAAACTTCATTAAAATAACCGAAATAGGTACATAGATTATTGAAAAGCCTAAATATGAAACAAATCCCGATATAGCTCCGATAATAATACTGTCTTTTGTCGATAAATAAGAAAGACAATCATATTTAGTCAAAAGCCAAATTACAATCGGTGAAATGAAACATAATAAAAAAACAAAAGACACAACTCCTAAATAAGGTATTAAAGTCACAGCACCAAGTACAGCTCCGAAAAACACACTTAATATAGAAATTTGTCTTAATAATACATAATTAATATCCATAGAAATAATCATAACATGATTGAACGCGTATGACAAATTGCAATTGCAATTGAATCTACTGTATCATCAAGTTTCGGCAAAGTATCGACACCCAGTGACAATTTAACCATTTGTTCTACTTCTTTTTTATCCGCACGACCATATCCAGTCAAAACCTGTTTAACTTCCATAGGAGTATATTCGTATATAGGGATTTGAAATTTTTCAAGAACTGTTAAAATCACACCTCTAGCATGGGCAACAGGCATTACTGTTGTTTGATTTCTAAAGAAAAATAGTTTTTCTATCGCAGCACAATCAGGTCTGTATCTTTCAACTATAGTATTCATATCCTCGAAAATCTCTAAAAGTCTTGCAGATTCTCGAGCACCTTTTTGAGTTTGAATAGAACCTGAATGTAAAAGTACAGGAGTTTCTCCATCATATTCAACAATAGAATATCCTACAATTCCTAACCCTGGGTCGATACCTAAAATTTTCATAAAATTATTATACCATAATTAATACTTATTTAATTTTTCTAGCTAAGGATAAACCTGCCGGTAATGGTAATACAACGTTTTCATAATTTGGATTTGCGTTAATCGCATCAATAAAAGGTTTACATTTTGCCTCATGTGACAATACATTATCACATGCGATTATGCCATTTTTTTTCAAATGCTTATCGATAAATTCGAAATACTTGATATACTCCGATTTATTAGCGTCTACAAAAGCAAAATCAATTTCAAAATCATCAGGTAAATATTCAAGATGCATCAAAGCAGAACCTTTTAGTGTTGTAATCACATCATCAACTTTGCAAGTTTTAAAATTTTCTTTTGCAACATCAAGTCTTTTATCATAAAACTCGATAGTTGTAAGATGTCCGCCATTTTCTTTTACTGCCTTGCCAAGCCAAATTCCTGAATAGCCGTTTGAAGTTCCTACTTCCAAAACATTTTTTGACTTTTCTGATCTTATTAATGTATATAAAAATTCTGCAGTAACTCTTGCAATATTCCAAAATTGTTTTTGAGTTTTTTCTAATTCGCTAAGTACATTTTCAGTTGTGTCATCAAAATATTTCATAATTTCATTGCCTGTATAAATAATTATTTATTAATCTTTTTAACTTTTTCAGTTACAACAATTGTATTTGCAGGAATATCAATAGGAATAGTTTTAATAACCTTGTTAGTTCCTAAATCAAATACTGTATATAATGAAGCCTTTGTATCAGTAATAAGAGCTATATTTGTATTTTCTATCTGATTAATTTTTGTAGAAAAGCCATTTGTATTCAAATAAATAGAATCAGTTAATGTATCAGTTTTAGCATCTACAACTTGAATAGAATTATCCCCAGCTCCTAATACATATACTCTTTCATGGAAAGCTAGCATATCAATAGGTTTTTCACAAATTTCAATTTCAGCAATCAAATTTATCGTATCATAATCAATAATTGCTAGTCTGTTTTTTGTTCTGCTTGTTATATAAATTTTGTTATTAGTGTATACAATTTTCGAAACATTTGGGAATTTACCAATTTCTTTTAACAAATAATTATTATCCAACTCAATAGCCCAAATATCACGAGTTCTTTTATCATAATAAAAGAGTTTTGTACCATCTTCAGATAATGTCAATTTTTCGCACATGCCTGTAATTTTTATTTGTTTTGACAAAGTCATAGTTTCAAGATTTACTGTATAAATACTTGAATCTACGGAACTTGAAATATAAGCAATATTTTTATTTTTATCAATTACAATCTCATCAGGCTGAGTTTTAATATAAATTTGTTTTATAATTTGATCATCAGCTAATGAAATAACATCTACTGAAGGCTTTTCATAAGCTGTTACAAGTAAAAATTGATCATTATAAGCATCCATATCAATAGGCACATTAGTTTGAGCCAATGAATACTCAGGAGTCTTAGCTCCAAGATTTAAGACTTGAATATTTTTAGAATAAGGTGATGAGACATAAAAACTTTTATTTTTTAATTGTGGAATTTGCGAAAGAGTTTTCAAAGTAGAACCTGTAAGTTGTGTCACAACAGGTTTTGAACTTTCTACTCGAATACCAGGATCATTAACTGTTTTAATTTCCAAATTTCCAACAATTGATTTCATATTTTCCGGTATAATTAATCCTTTCGGAACTAACATATCCTGAGGCAAAAGGCCAGTTCTTAACTCCATAGGAGGATTTGCCATTTTGTAAATAGTTTTATGCCCATTTGTATCTGTCAAAACTTTCAACAACGCAAAATCATTATTCAAAATAACAATATTTGGCTTTGAGGCAAAAGTTTTTCCTGTAGGATAAGTTTGTTTTATCTCTAATTTTTCAGGAGTAATAATCTTTGCAGGAAGTAATGGTAAATAAATCGTATTATCAGGCAGAATAATTACCCCATCAAATCTAAAAGTAGTGTTTGGGAAATCCTTAACAACAAACTTTTGTACATTATCAGGAATTTTTGTCGCAAAAGCAGGAACTGTGAAACTCATCATAACTGCTGTTACAACACAAATTTTAGCTGCTATATTTTTTAGCTGCCCGATTTTTTTATTCATTACTGAAATACTCCCTTAACTTTATCCATTATTGATGATTGTTGTGAAGCCTTTTTATTATTTTGAATTTCATATAATTTTCTATATAAATTTCTTTCTTCATCAGAAAGTTTTGTAGGAGTTTTAACTGCAACAATCACAATATGATCCCCTCTCTGAGAAGGTCTTGCAATATATGGAACACCTGCACCTTTTATTTTTATAGAATTCCCGCTTTGGACACCTGCTTGGACTGTAATTTTTTGTTCTCCATCAAGAGTTTTGACAACAACCTCATCTCCTAAAGCTGCTTGTGCAGGAGTAATATCAAGTCTTGAATAAACGTCATTTCCTTCTCGCTTGAAATAATCAGAAGCTTTTACATGTAATACAACATATAAATCACCTGCTGGTCCACCGTTAGAACCTGCGTCTCCTTCACGAGAAACTCTAATTTTTGACATATTATCAACACCTGCAGGAATTTTTATATTAATTTTCTTTTCTTTTTGAATTTTTCCTTGACCTTTACAATCTTTACAAGGTTTAGAAATCTTTTTACCAGCGCCATGACAATCTGGACAAGTAACTATTTGAGCAATAGAACCCAAAGGAGTTCTCATAACTTGCTGAACTTGCCCTGTACCATGACAAGTTGGACAAGTTTCAGGTTTAGATCCTTTTTCAGCGCCAGAACCTCCACAAGATGGGCATAATTCTAAATGATCAAATTTTATTTCTTTTTCACAGCCGAATACAGCTTTTTCAAAATCAATTTCAATATCTAATCTTAAATCATCACCTTCAACTGGTGCATTAGGATCAGGTCTGCCGCCAAATCCAAAACCTCCCATTCCGCCAAAGAATGAGTTAAATATATCGTTTAAATCGCCAAAGCCGCCAGCGAATGGTCCATTTGTATCAAAACCGGCGTTTTTCAAGCCATCTTCGCCATATCTGTCATATGTTGCACGCTTATTATCATCCATTAATGTTTCATAAGCTTTACCCAATTCCTTAAATTTTTCTTCCGCATCCGGAGCTTTGTTTACATCGGGGTGTAATGTCCTTGCCTTCTTTCTGAAAGCAGATTTTATCTCATCTTTTGAAGCATCTTTTGATACTCCGAGTATTTCATAGTAATCTGTCATTTTATACTAAATCTTCCCTATCCTAATTATTCAATAATTGTATTTTATCATGTAAATCCATAAGGGCAAAATAAAGCTTAACCTTCAGCAGTAGCTACATTTACAAGAGCTGGTCTTAAAACTTTATCTCCCATTTTATACCCTTTTTGCAATTCATTAATAATTGTATGTTCAGGGTGTTCAGATGTAGGAGTTTGCATAACTGCATCATGAAAATTCGGATCAAATTCTTTACCTTCTGTCTCAATAGGTTCTAATCCTAATTTTGTTAAAGAATCAATTACTTGTTTGTGGACAAGATCAAAACTTTCTTTAACCTTCTGGCAATCCTCAACATTTTCTAATGCCTTTTTCCCGCGTTCAAAATTATCTAACACTTCAATCATTTTTTTAAGAGCATTTTCTGTTCCGAATTTTAATAATTCTTCTCTTTCATGTTCTTGTCTTTTGCGGAAATTATCAAAATCAGCAGCTAATCTTAAATATTGCTGATTTAATGTATCATATTTTTTTTGTAATTCGTCTAATTCTGAACTATTTTTTTCTGCAGCTTCTTCTTTATTTTCAGAAGTTTCAACATTTTCTTGTTTAATTTCTTCATCTAGATTTTCAGAATTTTTAAACGGATTATTATTATGATGTTTATGTGACATATCTCTACCTCTTAATTAATATTTCATATTGTATATTATAGTTTATCAATATTAATTAACAACAAAAATTTATTATTTTTTAATAATTAAGAACCTCTTTTAATAGGCAAATAACTTTTCAATAAAGCTTCTAAATAATTTGCACCTTGTTTTACATATACAGGTTCATGTAAAGTTGCTACAACATCATCAATTGCATTAAATAATTTTTCTTTATCTTTGTTTGATAATTCAATACTCTCGTCATTCAGAAATAAATCAAACTTTTCAACCAAACCAGTTTTTGATAAAAGATCTAATTCTCCCTTAGTTCCATCAATGTAATTCTCAATATTATCTTTGTACACTAATCCATTTTGAACTTCTTCTTTTAAATGATGGTTCTTATCTAATTTAAAATCTTTTATTTTTAAATTTTTAACTCTATTTACTAAATTTCTAGCAAAAGAAACTAGACTAGCACCTTCATTGTCAGGAAGAATAAACTGTCCATTTAATAAAACCCTTGAATATAAAGCATTATCTATATTTGTTAAACCATACTCAACATTTAAAAATTTATCATTTAGCACATTTTTAAATGTTGGATATTGCTGCAAAATTTTTCTATAGTTTGTTAAATCCTTATTTTGACAAGTATTAGTCAATTCCATATTCATTATTATACGACTTTGCGGAATATTATTTTCCTGATACCCCAAAATTCTTGCATAACCTATATTTTTAATTCCAGTAAAATTAATCGGACTAATCATTTTTATAAATTTCCTTTCTCTATAGTGGAGAGAAAAACTAAAAAAAATTTTTTTAATAATTAAATTAATTTTAAACTGAATTTCTTTACATTATTTAACTTATTTACACCATGCAAAAGAAATTGTATTATTATAAAAGAAAAGTGAAAATATTTTTTATTTGAAAAGGTAAGAAAATTGACAGAAAAATTTTATATAAAAGGTGGTACCCCTTTAAAAGGAGAAGTTTCAATAGGCGGAGCTAAAAATTCAGTATTAAAATTAATGGCTGCCGCATTATTAGCAAAAGGTGAAACAAAAATATATAACGTTCCTGATTTAACAGACGTTGAAATTATGCTAAGTGTTATCGCTCAATTAGGAGCAAAAACAACTTATGATAAGTCAGAAAAATCAGTAACAATTGATGCAACAGATTTAACAAGCATTACAGCAAAATATGAACTTGTAAGTAAAATGAGAGCATCATTTATCGTACTTGGAGCATTAGTATCAAGATGTAGAGAAGCAATTGTAGCTCTTCCTGGCGGATGTGCAATCGGGGAAAGAAGAGTTGATTTTCACATTAAAGGTTTAGAAGCTCTTGGTGCTAAAATAAAAATTGAAAACGGTTATGTACATGCAAAAGTTCCAAAACTTGTAGGTACTGACATCTATTTAGATATTCCATCTGTTGGAGCTACCGAAAACTTAATGCTTGCATCAATTTTAGCAGAAGGCTCTACAAGAATCCAAAATGCAGCACAAGAACCTGAAATAGTGGATCTTGCTAATTTCTTAAATTCAATGGGGGCTGATGTAGTAGGAGCTGGGACATCTGAAATTGTAATTAATGGTGTAAAACAAGACGATTTACATCCTATCGAATACACAACAATCCCTGACAGAATTGAAGCAGGAACATTTATGTCTGCAATTATTGCGACTAAAGGGAAAGCAATTATAAAAAATGTATTCCCTGCACATTTGACATTTTTTACAGACAAACTTTTAAAAATGGGAGCTAATATTAAATTAGTAGAACCAACAACATTAGAAGTTTCTTGTAAAAACAGATTGAACTCTATTAATTTTGTCACTCAACCATATCCTGGATTTCCAACTGACTTACAGTCTATGGCAATGACACTTTTGACTACAGCAAACGGTGTTGGAATTATCACAGAAAGTTTGTATGAAAATAGATTTATGCAAGTTCCAGAATTACGCAGAATGGGAGCTGATATTCATCAAGACAGAAATCATGCAATCATCAAAGGCGTAAAAAAATTAACAGGAGCTACATTAGCTGCAAGTGACTTACGTGCTGGAGCATCTCTAGTTGTTGCAGCTTTAATGGCTGAAGGTAATTCTACAATAGAAAACCTACATCATATAGATAGAGGATACGAAAATTTCGAAAATAAGCTAAGATTATTAGGAGGCAAAATAGAGAGAAAAAATGAAGAACAAATCATTACTCCTGTTGAGCCAAAAGTAAACCTAACGGAGGGCTTATTATAATGGCACCTGCATATAAACGCTGGTATGATCATGATCCATTATTACTTGAAGTAATTGAGCTTTTAAAAAATTATCAAACAGAATTAAGAGCTCAAGCAGAAATTTTCTTACAAAAAATTGAAGAAAAAGTATCTAAAGAAACTATTGATAAATTTTATGCAATGGTCAAACCCGTTAATGCAAATAACCGTTGGTACGATAAAGATCCAGTAATTTCAAAGACAGTTGAAATTTTAAGAATAGTACCTCCGGAAGCTCAAAAAATTTGTGCCCAAAATTTTATTAGAACACTTAAAGAAATGGGCATTGAATATGAAAGTCCAAATAAAACAGATGTTAAATAAAAAAAAATAAAAAAGCCCTGAATTCTCAGAGCTTTTTTATTTTATGATAAAATTAAACTATGTTTAAAATTAACGTGCCTGAAAATAATGAAAATTATGCTTTGTTTGAAAGATATCTTACAAAGTCTTTTTCGTTTGCAATAACAGGTCTTACAACAATTTTAAGATTATTTTTAATAACGAAAATAAAAAAAATTACAGACAAAAAAATTCTTTTTATCGCATCAACAGAACAAAATGCTCTTAAGTATCAAAACGATTTACTTAAAGCTTTTAATGAAAAAACAGAACTTATACCATTTCAAAACATCTCTATGTATGAGAGTGTATCACCAAATCGTTACGATTATGCAGAACAAGTAAGAATTTTAACAGAAAAACCTGACATTGTAATTTGTCCTGTAAAAACACTACTAGAAAAATTCCCAACAGAAAATTTCTATAAAGAAAATTATATTACATTAAAAATCGATGATGAAATTGATGTAAAAGATATTTCTCAAAAATTTATAGACTTAGGATACAAAAGATCTACAATGGTATCTGATATTGGAGAATTTAGTATTCGTGGAGATATTATTGATTTTTATTCTCTTGATAAACACCCTACAAGAATTGAACTTTGGGGAGATGAAATTGTTGATATAAGATACTTCAACAACGAAACTCAAAAATCAATAGAAAAACTATCATCTGCAAATATTATGCCGATGTATAAATTCACAATAAAAAACGGTATTCCAGATGAAATTAAACCTGAAGATGAGGATGGGTACTTTGAAGGAATAGAAATTTATCAAAACTATTTCAACAATAATCTCGTAAGTATTTTGGACTATTTCAAAGATTACATAATTGTATTTGATGAAATATCAGAAATATATTCAAAATACGAATTTACAGACAAAAATTACGAAGAACAACTTCAAGAAAATCTGAAATTAGGTCTAAACATAGATTTAAAAGGGCGAAATCATATTCCTTTTGAAGATTTTATCAAAAAAACAGCAGGATTTGTAAAAATAGGTCTAAATAATTTCCTTGATAGTGAAACCGATGAAATTGTAGAGTTTAATACACAAACAGTACAAAATTTCGGTGCAAAACTTGATGATATCGCAAATTACATTAATTCAAAACAAGATTATCACATAATTATAGCAACAGATTACCCTGAAAGAGTTAAAGAAATACTTTCAGAAAAAAATATTTTTGACGTTGAATATAATGAAAGCATTTCCTCTCACGGTTCAGTACTAGAAGATTTTAAAACAGTAATAATTACAGATAGAGAGCTATTCAACAAACGAACAAAAGAAATTACCTCAACTAAACGTTCATATTACAAAGAAAAGCCTGAATATATTGAAAATATCAACGATATAAAAGAAGGTGAATATGTAGTCCACAGTATCCACGGGGTAGGAATTTACAAAGGCTTATCCCAACAAGAAATCGACGGACAGTTAAAAGATTATCTGACCATTGAATATGCAAATAAAGACAGACTTCATATCCCAGCAGAACAAATTAACCTACTTGTAAGATACAGAGGTTCAGGAGCACTAAAGCCTAAACTTTCAAGAATGGGCGGTAAAGATTGGGAAAATACAAAAACTCGCGTCAAAAAAGAAGTTGAACAAGTCGCATATGACCTTTTAAGACTTTATGCAAAACGAAAAATGCAAAAAGGCATTCAATTCTTGCCTGATACCACATGGCAGGTTGAAATGGAAGAAGCTTTTGAATACACAGAAACTCCTGATCAAATGAAAGCCATAAATGATGTAAAAGCAGATATGGAAAGTGAACAACCAATGGATAGGTTGATTTGCGGAGATGTAGGTTTTGGGAAAACAGAAGTTGCAATGCGCGGAATATTTAAAGCTGTTACTTCTGGCAAACAAGTAGCAGTAGTAGTTCCTACAACCATCCTTGCATTCCAACATTTCCAAACGATTTCCGAAAGATTCAAACCTTTCGGTGTAAATGTAGAATTATTATCACGTTTTCGTTCTCAAAAAGAGCAAAAAGAAACTGTTAAACATCTCGCGACAGGGGAATGTGATGTTGTAGTCGGCACACATAGATTACTACAAGAAGGTATAATTTTTAAAGATTTAGGTCTTTTAGTAATTGATGAAGAACATCGTTTTGGAGTAAGACACAAAGAAAAATTAAAACAATTACGAGAAAATATTGATATTATTACAATGTCAGCAACACCAATTCCAAGAACGCTTTATATGTCTTTATCAGGCATTAAAGATATGTCGATAATAAACACTCCACCTAAAAACAGACTTCCAATCAAAACCTATGTTGGAGAATGGAATGAAAATATGGTAAAAAATGCCATAATCCATGAATTAGACAGAGAAGGTCAAGTATTTTATCTTTATAATAGAGTCGAAACAATTGACGAATTTAGAATGCAATTACAAAAATTAGTTCCTAACGCAAAAATTGCCATCGGCCATGGTCAAATGGACGAAAAAACGTTAGAAAAAGTAATTATTGATTTTGCCAACCACGAATATGATATTCTACTTGCAACTACAATTATTGAAAATGGTATAGATATTCCAAATGCCAACACAATGATAATTCACAATGCTGACAAATTCGGACTTGCTCAACTATACCAACTAAGAGGACGTGTAGGACGTTCTCAACGTCAAGCATATTGTTATTGCCTATATACAAAATCAAAAGAAATTACCCATGATGCCGTCCAAAGATTAAAAGCTATAAAAGAATTTACAACACTCGGCAGCGGTTACCAAATAGCAATGAGAGATGTAGAAATCCGCGGAGTTGGAAATATTTTAGGGACAAAACAACACGGACATATGGTAAACGTTGGTTTTGATACATACTGTCAATTGTTGGAAGAAACAGTTCAAGAACTTCAAGGACAAATCGTCGATAAATCAAACCCAACTATAGTTGATATTAATGTCACAGCATTTATCCCAGATGAATGGGTCGGATCAGCAGAACAAAAAATGATTGAATATAAACGTCTGGCGGATGTTAAATCTGATATTGAACTAGATTATATTACAGAAGAGTGGAAAGACAGATTTGCAAAACCGCCTGAAAGCGTTGAAAACTTGATAAAACTAATAAAAATAAGACTTGCTGCAACAGATGTAAAAATTTCATTAATAAGAGAAACTGAAGATAATATAAGAATTTATACTCCATACAGCCAAGCTGAATGGAAAATTATCCAAAGGACACTACCTTCAGAAATTTTAAAAAGAATAAAATTTACAATTGCTCCAAAATCTTGCACTGAAGGGAATTCTATATTATTATTAAATAATTCATACATGAATTTTAATGAAATATTTAACTTTTTAACAGATTTGTTTTATTATATACATAAAACAAGTAACGAATTTAAATATTAAGAGAGAAATTCAATTAACACATAACAAAGGAGACATTATGAGAGGGAAAAAATTACTTGCAACACTTGCGATATCTGCAGTATTGTTTGCAGGCTGCGGTCTAAAATCAGGAGAAGCTATTATTAAAGTTAATGATAAAACAATTACTCAAGGCCAATTTGATCAAGAATTTGATAAACAAGCAGGAAGTGGGATTGCAAAAGCATTAGGGATTAATATAAAAGATGATAAAAATAGCTTTTTATATTTATTAATAAAAGATAGAGTAATAAATGAATTAATTGTAAAAACTTTATTGGATGAGGAAATCGCAAAACGCGGCATTACAGTAACAAACAAAGATGTAGATGATGCTGTTAAAGAAGTAATCGAAAAAGTTGGCTCTAAAGAACAACTTAATGCTTTATTAAAAGAACATGGAATGTCTAATGCTCAATTCAAAAAAGATTTAAAAGAAGAAGTTAAAATGAAACGCTTAGCAGAACAACTAGGTTCTTCAAAAGTATCTGATGCTGAAGCTAAAAAGTTCTATGACAATAATATTAATAAATTCAAACACCCTGACAAAGTAAGAGCTTCTCATATTCTAATATCAGCAAATCCTGAAGAAATTGCAGCAAAAATAAAAGCTGATCCTAAAAATAAAGGACTTGATGATGCAGCTATAAAAGCAAAAGTTCAAGAAGAACTTAATGCTAAAGAAGCAAAAGCTAACCAAATACTAGCAGAAGCTAAAAAAGATTTAACTCAATTTGCAAAAATAGCTAAAGAAAATTCTGAAGACACAGCTTCTGCAGTAAAAGGCGGAGATTTAGGCTTCTTTGCAGAAAAAGAAATGGTTCCAGAATTTTCAAAAGCTGCATTTTCTATGAAACCAAATTCAATATCTGAAAAACCTGTAAAATCTCAATATGGATACCATATTATAATGGTTACAGATAGAGCTGCCGCTAGCCAAGATCCATTCGAAAAAGTTAAAGATAACATCAAAGGGTACTTAGAAAATCAAAAACAAATTGAAAAAATTGATCAATTGACTGAATCATTAAAGAAAAATGCTAAAATTGAATATATAAATCCTGATTATGATCCTGCAAATGTTCAAAAAGGGGTTCAAGAATCAATTAAAAACAGTGGAGAAACTGCTAAAAAAGTAAAAGCTGAAGCTGAAGCAAAAAATAAGAAAAAATAAAATAAACTTTATACAATAAAAAAAAGACCGATTATAAAATCGGTCTTTTTTTTATAAAAATAAAGTAACTCGTAAGCCGTGTTCTGTTTCTAAATAATCATCTGTCTTGTATTGAAATTACTTTCAATCTCTAGCGATATTTTTGAAGTTGGCGGACAGCCTTTATAACCTTCAGTTTAATCTTGCATTCGATTGGGGTTTACCTAGCCGATACTTCTCAGTATCGCTGGTGAAGCTCTTAACTCACCGTTGCACCATCGCCTGTGATATGAAATCCATCGGCAGTCATCATTTCTGTGGCACTATCCACCGGCTCACGCCGTCCGGAGTTTCTCCGGCAATCTGTCCTTGAATGCACGGACTTTCCTCACTTAGAAAATATCTAAGCGCGATTATTCGATTACTTTATTATATTCCATCTCTAATTGAAGTGTTAATTGTTACATACTCAATAGCTTTTGTATCTTCATCAGCGACTTTCATTTTACCTGTAGCCATTACCTCAATTACATATTGGTCAAAATCATCAGCACTGGAATCCTTTTGTCTTGCATTTGGGCCATCATTTCCATTTACATCAATAAGAATTTTTCCAATACCAGCATCTTTCGGACCTGAAGTCTTTTTCTTTATCCAAGCGCCCTCAGTTCCTGATAAATCCCATTTTACACCATCAGTAGTATAAAAAACAGCACCCGTACCTGATTTAACATTCAATCTACTTCTAAAAAGACCTTCAAATTTTGTATTTCCAGCATATGTTTCACCCTCATAGCGGACAGAATCATCTGCATCAAACCCCCAAGCACAATAGTAATTTTCTGTTGTTTCAACTCCACCTTCACAGGCTTCTCTCATATCTGGGTATAATCTTGCATCATTTATCAAAGTAGCAACAATTTGTTCTGTTGTATAAAAAGTCTTTTTTATCATCATTTTATTTTTATTTGGTCTTGTTTTCATTATCGTAGGAGTAACTACTGCAACCAAAATACCAATAACTGCAAGAGCTACCATTAATTCAGACAGAGTAAAACCTTTTAATCTTCTCATATACATCCTTCCTATAATTGTTCTATTATAATAATAACATATATACCCGTTTTTTTCAATATTTAATCTTGGAGAAAATCATTGTCCCTATTGGGTTTTATATAAATTCTATTTATTGTAAATTTTTATTAATTAACTAGCAAAATAATCTATTCAGACGAGTTAATAAATTATTCAATCTGCTAGGATAACATGAGAGATTGAAAAAACAATAAACAGAGGGTTATAAAATATGGTCGATAACAGATCAGCAGGATTCTTTGGAATCGGAGGCTCTTTTAATTTCAAAAGCGGAGATATTTCCGGAACAGCTGCCAAAACTCAAGATGATAAAATGGGGCAAGGTGGAGAATACTTCGCGCAACAAAAAAGAGAGGATGATGAAGAGAATCAAGACAGTCAAAAATATACTGATAGAAGTGCTCAATTACGAGCTACTTTAAACTCTCTTGCTATGATGAACGTTGCTAATGTTATAAATTCCCGTAAAAAAGCTCTTGAAGAACAAAAAGAAAGAGAAAGAAATTCCCAAAAACTTTCTAAAGAGGAAAATGCTGAATTAGAATTAGAAGAAGAGTTTTATAATATTGCAAAAGAAATAAAAAAAGATAATAATAAGTAAATATTACTAATTATGCTACAACAGCTTCTTCATTTTCTTTATCTTTTTTAATGAACAAAAATTCACCTTTATAAGATGGTGCTGAACCATTTTTATCTTTACCTGCACCTAAACTTATAATACTATTGAATGCATGAGCTGTTTCTGTTTTTTGAGTATTGCCAACACCTTCATTCAAAGCAACTGTAATTTTGCCTTCAACATTCTTTTGAACATTTTGAGCAGCTTTTGCATTTAAATATTGAATAGATTGCATAACTTCTTGATTTAATTGAATTTGGAAACCTGAATTGTTCATTGCAACTTGACGAGCAACGTTTGTGTCAACTTTTCCATTATACAAATCAATACCAATATTATTTACATTTTTGAATATATTATTTAAAGAAGATGTATTTGTATTATATTGGCTATTTTTTTCAGCAGCACGTTTCAAAATTTCATTTGAAACTTGCTTCAATGTTGTTGTATCAATTCCTAATTTGTATTGTGCGTTAAAAAGACCAATTGACATATCCTTAAATCCCTTTTTTTTGTTTCCTTAATAATGTATTCGGATTAATTTCGCAATTTCTTTAAGGCTTTGAACCTATTTGTTACAATACTTAATATTTAATTAAAAACAAGCAATTTTTACTAAATTATATACTTTATATATATACAAGTATATAAGCGAGAGAATTATTATGAGTTTAGATAGCGCAATATATGCACTTAGCAATTTTAATGCACTTGCTGGAAGTGCCTTAGGAGCAGTTGATGCAAGAAATCAAGGAGCATCAGCAGGTAGTTCATTAATGGGCTTTGGTTTTAATGTTATGAATGGAGCATTAAGAAACGAAGCTGCAAGAGAAATAGAACGCCATACTGGCAGTTATTTAGGTTATGCAATAAATTCTGCAGCAGGTTATGGAAACCCAGTAGCTAATGCAAGAGGTACAATGGGACTTATTGGTGCTTCAATGTTAACATCTCCTTTTGGAATTTTTGGATACGGATTTAACCCATATATGACATCATCAATTTATGGATGTGGACCTTTTGGTGGAAGCTTCTTTGGAGGTGGCTGCGGTTGTGGATCTGGATTTATGTTTGGAGGCCCGACATTTTTTGGAATCAGAGGCTTTTGGTGCTAATCTGCTTCCAACATATTAATTTTTTTCAAAACATCATCAAGAATACTCTTGGTGGTGTTTTTGTTTAATAATATTTGTTGAACTGCAGAATTTACAACCGTATTAACCTCTTTCTGATCTTTTAGTGTTTTAAAAGAAGGTTCTATTTTATAAAGTTGATTTGCACTAATAACACGAGCTTTTGCCATAAGATCATTTTTATCATATGTAGTATAAAAATCATCTTTTAAAGTTTCTTCATTGACGGCAAGTACATTTGTTAACTTTGCAAGCTCTAATTGATTTTCATAATTTGTTAGAAATAAAGCAAATTTTAGAGCTTCTTGTTTATGCTTTGCTCGAACAGGGATTACAAAATTCATTAAAGAAAAATCATTCTGACCTAATTTCCCTGTAATCTGAGGAGCTACATCTGTATTTTTATAAGTTGATGGAGCATTTTCTTTTATCATATTTAAAAAATTTGCTCCAGCTTGGAAAAATACTATTTGTTCTGCCATATATTTTTCTAATGCTTCACGATGAGTTTGCGTCACGGACTCTTTCGGGATTAAATCTTTTTCATACAAGTTTTTAAAATAATCAAAAACAGCAATTGATTCTTTTGAATTTATATTGAGAGCTGTTACTCCATATTTATTTAAAATTCTCAACATCGTATCATTTTCAGTAATATTAGGTAGCAAAACATAAGCACCAGTCTTTTCTTTTATAATAGGTGCAATTTTCCCTAAATCTTCAAAAGTCCTTGACATTTTAGCCCCAGATATTGAAAGAAGTTTTTTATTATAAATAGTCACTGCAGAAGTCGCATACCAAGGAAGGGAATACAATTTCCCTTCATATTTTAATGAATTTATAATCTGTTTATTAAATTGTCCAGTATACTGCTCATCAATTTCGTATAATGCACCTCTTTGAGCTAAAAGTGCTGAAAAATCAGGGTTTAAATTAATTAAATCAGGCGGATTATCGCTCAACACAGATGCTAAAGTTCTTTTTTCGCCTTCAGAGAATGGAACATCTACCCATTTAATTTTTATTTCGGGATTTTGTTCCTCAAACTCTTTTATAACCTTATTCATATAAGGTGAAAAATCACTCATTTGCAAAGTCCAAAAAATAATTTCATTACTATTATCTTGTTTCTTTCCATAAGGAATTGTGATTGCAACTAATAAAATTACAACTAATATTAAAAGAAATTTTTTCATTAAACACCCTTTTTTTTATTTTCTCTATAATCATAAGAAGCATCTTTCAATGTAAGTTCTTATTTTATGCTACAATTATACTATGAATAATCTATTTACGGAATTAGAAAATCAAAATAAGCAAATACCGCTTGCAGAAATTCTTCGGCCCAAAACTCTTGAAGACTTTTTAGGTCAAAGTAATGTTGTATCACCTAATAGCCCGATTTTAAACCTTTTAAAAACAAACAGATTATTCTCTTTAATATTTTGGGGTACACCCGGATGTGGGAAAACAACACTTGCAAGACTAATTGCGACCAAAACAAATGCAAATTTTATTGAAATTTCAGCTGTTACATCAGGCGTAAAAGATATTAAAGATGCTGTAGAAAGCGCTAAAGAAGCACTAAGATGCGGACATAAAACAATTCTGTTTATAGACGAAATCCACAGATATTCAAAAACTCAACAAGATGCCCTATTACCACATTTGGAAAACGGAACATTATTTTTAATTGGTTCAACAACAGAAAACCCATCTTTTCAAGTAGTACCAGCTCTTTTATCAAGAGTTCAAGTCGTAAGACTAAATTCAATAGACGATACAAGTATGGACAAAATTATAAAAAAAGGTTTTGCATACTTGGCAAAAAATTATCTGCCTATGGATTGCGAAAGCGGCGCTATAGATTTTATAATAAACCTTGCTCGAGGAGATGCAAGATATGCACTTAATGTTGTTGAAAATGCCTACTTTGCAAGTGATTTAAAAGATAACAGAAGAAATTTAACAGTAAAAATTATTGAAGAAATCTGCCAAAAAAGAAACACAAGATATTCTCAACAAGAACATTATGACTGCGCATCAGCGTTCCAAAAAAGCCTTAGAGGAAGTGACCCAGATGCAGCAATTTATTATCTTGCAAAAATGATTGCAGCTGGGGAAGATCCAAGATTTATTGCAAGAAGATTAATCACATGTTCTGCAGAAGATGTTGGTAATGCTGACCCAAACGCATTAAATGTTGCAATTAATGCTTATAAAGCTGTTGAATTACTTGGGCTCCCAGAAGGAAGAATTCCTCTTGCTCAAGCTGTAATATATGTTGCTCGAGCCCCAAAATCAAATGAAACAGTCTTAGCAATAGATTCAGCATTACACGATATTGAAACAGGAAAAGACTTCCCACCACCAATGCATCTTAGAGATGCACACTACAAAGATGCAAAAAACTACGGATTTGGAATAGGTTATATATATTCACACGATGCCCCAGATGTAAAACAACAATTTTTACCCGACGAACTTGTAGGGAAAAAATATACTAAATAAATAAGCCAATAAAAAAAAGACCGATTTAAAAATCGGTCTTTTTTTATTGAGCTTCCTTTTCTTCCATCGGAATTGTTAATTTTTGTCCGATTGAAAGTTTATTTGGATTTGTCATGTTATTTGTTTTCAACACAAGCGATTCTTTTTCTTTGCTATAAGATCCATAAAATCTGATCAAAATGCTTTCCATTGTATCACCGCTTTGCACTGTATAAACTTCATTTGTAGCTGTTGGTTCTTCTTTTTCTGTAGAAGATGGAATAAAATTCAAACTTAATTTTTCCTTTTTAACAGGAGCTGGAGTAGAAGTTATATTATCTTGAATAGAACGTAATCCGTTAGCTGAAAAACTAATCATTACCATCAAAACTAACATTACGACAGCACCAACAATAAATCCTGCAACTAAATATATACTTGGAGATTTATCATTTTTTTGATTTACTTTAAAATTTTGCCATAATACATCTAATTCTCGTTCTTTATTTGGTCTTACATAAATTCCTGGAGAATTATCATATGGATCATTTTTATATTGAGCTAATGCTTGAAGCACAGCCATCTTTTCCTTAGATAAATTTGATCTTCTGATAGTTGAACTTTTCATTTTTCCATACCCTAATAATAAATTGTTCTTAATAAATGAAATATATCATAAGGCAAATTTTAATTCAAGTAGTTATAAAATCGTTACATTTAAAGGTTTTACAGGATAGACTTAACTTATTTTAACATGCTTCTTGATTTTTCTCATTTTTAATATATTATAAAAATACACAAACTAGCTAGAAAAGGAAATTAAAACTATGTCAAAAAAATGTGATGTATGCGGTAAAGCACCGATCAAAGCAGCGAAATTAACATTCTCGCATAAACAAATTGTTCACACACAAGAACCTAACTTACAATCAGTAAAAGTTAATGTTAATGGAACAGTTAAAAGAATTAAAGTTTGCACTTCTTGCTTAAGAGCAGGCAAAGTACAAAAAGCAGTATAAGAGAATAAGCTGGAAATATAAAAAAGAGAACCTAAAAAGGTTCTCTTTTTTATTACATTACATAACTGACTTTTTAAATTTCTTATACTCAAATACAAATTGTAATTTTATATTATCTGCACCTTTTTTAATTCCGGAGAATTTATCATAAGGAACACATTTTTCAGCAACACTTATAATAGAACGATCAGTAGCTTCATCTCCTGACGATTTTGCTATGTCATACTTCTGCAAACTACCATCTATGCCTATTGTTAAAATAATAATTGTTTGCGTATTTTGACCTGATTTTGGTGGCTGCCAATTTTCATTTAGTCGTGTACTAATTTCTGCAACATATTCTTTTAAATCAGTTGCATTTGATAAAGTTTGGATTTTTTGCGGAGGTTGTTGTACTTGTTGTGGTTTAGTTTCATTAATTTTTTTGGGTTCTATTTTCTTTCCATTATCAGCATTACTATCAAGCCCTCTAATTTCAGGTTTAGAATCAGCCTCATCATTTTGTTTTACATCTGAAATACCTTCATTAGATACATTATCTGGAGAAAAAGCATCTGTCTTTGCCTCTACAGCAACATCACTCTTTTCTGTTTTTTCTTCTGCATAAAGTTTTGAAATATAATTATGAGAATATACAAGGAAAGAATCATTATCAATAGGCTTCATAAAAACATGGGCATTTGCAAAATACGATTTTGGGTGATAATTGTCTTTATTATAAATTTCAGCTCTAATTATACCCAAATAATTTGTTTTGATATTAGATTTTAAATATGCAACTTTTTCAATTTTGTCTCCTGATTGAAATTTTATAGCATATAAGTATTCCTGTGGACTAACATTTTTTATTGAATCTTTATCCACATATAAATAAAAATTAGAATAATTTGTATCTACAGGAATCCAATCCTCAGCATTAACTGAGATTCCTGACAACAATAAAAACATTAATAATAAAAATCTCTTTTTCATAACTTTAAATCCTCTTTCAGAATTATTAAATTAAAAATAAAAATATAAAACAAGGATTAAATGAATGATTTACAACAAATCTATTAAAAATTTATTAAGTGATGTTACAAGATTGCAAAATCTATTTGTCTTTTTTTTATATATAAAATACAATATAATTGGAGAAATTTAGAGGGATAGAAGATGATATTAGAACAAGAATTGAAGGGGAAAACCTTATCTCCTCAAGAAGTGAGAAGTATTTTAAAAACAGATAATAAAGAAATTGTCGAATTATGTAAACGAGCTTCTATATTACCTAGAAAAAACAGCAAAGGACAAACTTATTTTTCTTATGAAGAAGTAAAAAATTTAAGAAAAGTTCAAGCTATGAAAGGAGCATCTTTACCTCCTGCTAAAACAGATGCCAAACAGCCATCTGCAGTTCTTAATATTTTAAATTCTTTAAAAGAAATGGAAAATAAGTTAAGCAACAGAATTGCCAAAGTTATTGACGAAAAACTTGAAGGCATGGACGAAGTAGTTGTAGAACTTATTCGTTGCAAAACAGATAATGAAACATTAAGACAAAAAATAATTGATTTAAATAAAGAAATTTATCAATTAAAAAATGACTTACACTCATACAAACCAGTAGGTCTTGGCTTTTATAAAAAGAAAGAAAAACATGTTTGGGAATAACAAGATAATACTTGCCCGCCAATAATTAAAGGAATTAAATAATGGCAGTAAAAGAAAAAGAAAACGAAACAACATCAAATTTAGATGAAAGAAGTAAAGCTTTAAAACTTGCAATAGAAAAAATCGAAAAGGATTTTGGAAAAGGCTCAATTATGAAACTTGGAGATAAAGCTACTGTAAATGTAGACGCCATTCCAACTGGAGCCCTTTCACTAGATGTTGCTTTAGGTATAGGTGGAATTCCTAGAGGTCGAATTATAGAAATATATGGTCCAGAAAGTTCAGGTAAAACAACCTTAGCACAGCACATCGTAGCTGAATGCCAAAAACGAGGTGGAATTGCAGCTTTTGTTGATGCTGAGCACGCTTTAGATCCAGAATATGCAAGGAATCTTGGAGTTCAAGTAGACGATTTACTAATTTCACAACCTGATACAGGAGAACAAGCTCTTGATATTACAGAAGAACTTGTACGTTCAGGTGCTGTAGATGTAGTAGTTGTTGACTCTGTAGCAGCACTTGTTCCAAAAGCCGAAATTGAAGGTTCTATGGAAGATCAACAGATGGGGCTTCAAGCTCGTTTAATGAGTAAAGCTCTAAGAAAATTAACAGGTATTATCGGAAAAACAAACACTACAGTAATTTTCATTAACCAATTAAGAATGAAAATTGGGGTAATGTATGGCAATCCTGAAACTACAACAGGTGGAAATGCTTTAAAATATTATGCTTCTGTTCGTATGGAAATTAAACGCACAGAAGGAGTAAAAGGTGAAGACGGTGATGTAGGAAACCACGTTCGTGTAAGAGTCCTTAAAAATAAAGTTGCCCCTCCATTTAGAACTGCTGAATTTGATATTATTTTCGGTAAAGGGATTTGCAAAATTGGGAATATCTTAGATGTTGCTGTAAATCTTGATATCGTAAAAAAAGCTGGTTCTTGGTTTAGTTTTAATGAAGAAAAACTAGGACAAGGACGAGATAAAGCTCGAGACTTTTTAGCAGAAAACCCTGATATTTTAAATACAATTGAAACATTAGTAAGAGAAAAATTAGCTGCTTCATAACAAATATAAACAAATGTAAAGCAGTCAAAAAACAGATATAACACTAATTTAGTCAAAAAAACATGTTTTTGTTATTATTTATTAGCAACTAAAAACATGTTTTTCTTTTATATACATACAATTAAAAAGTGTAGAAAATGGAGGTAAATACCCAAATGGACGTCAAAGCAATTAGTAATAGTTTAAATATTCAAAGTTTTGAAGGTAACAATAAGAAAACCACTAAAAAACAAAATAATAATCATTATTCAGAACAACAAAAAATGACCTCAAAAAATTCAAGTAAAGCTATGAGAAATATGATGCTTGGCCTGATGGCATTAGGGGCAACAGCAAATACAGTAACAAGTTGTGCACCAGATGATGTAATAGCAGAAGCAAGTTCATCATCATCATCTTCTTCTTCTGCGAATGCAACAATTATAGGCGGAGGTTGCCACCACCACGATACAATTACAATTATTAAACCTGATACTATTTATATGCCTGGTGACACTATATACATGCCTGGTGATACTATAATCCATACAGAAATTAAACCTATTTATGTAAAAGATTATCCATTCCATATTGGCGATTCATTAATTGCACAAGGTCAAAATATAGGTATCCCTATTGATGGACCTGTACCTGATGGCTCTGGATTAGACAGTGTTGTATATGTTGGTTCAAAAGCACATAATCGATATGACAATAAATTTTATGAATCAAGTGTAGACAGTGTAGGAACAAATAAACGAGAATTAGCAGTAGTAACAAAAGTTTTAGATTTATATGATTCTAAAAATCCAAAAACATCTTTTATGAAATCAGTAGTAACAGATGTTCCAGGCAAAGGAATAAAAATTACTCGTTATGTAGCAAATACAGATAGAAAACCAGAAGATGATGAACAATATTTATGGAATTATGCCGGTTACGAAGTTCGAACAAATGGCAGAGATAGAAAACAAAATATTCGTTCAATCTTTGATAATAATAATAACTTAGTTTACCGTGGAAATTATGAAAAAGGAACAAATCCAGGTTCATTCTTATACGGCTCATTAATTATAGATGAAGAAACAGGTGAACCAATTTATGATGAAAATGGAAATCCAGAATTTGCACAATATGATTTTGACCAATCTGTCGTATATTCTGACTATGCAAAAAGAAGTGATGATTACAAACATCCAGGCTGGAAATACGAAGATTAATAATTACCTACAAACTTTTTTCTACACAACTTGTAAACACCCTCTTGAATAAAGAGGGTGTTTACGTTATAAAATAAAAATTATGAACACATTAGCACAATTTATCCAACACAAAAGAGATGAAATAGGTCTTTCTCCAAAAGGATTAGCAAAAGAATGTAATCTTCCGCTAAATTATATAGAAGATATTGAAGCAGGGAAAGAACTTTTTCTACCTGTAACTGTACGACAAAACTTAGCAAAAGTATTAAAATGTTTACCAGAAGAAATAAAATCTTTAGAAAAAGACTTTACAAGTTACACAGTATCACAAGAAATAATCGATAGCTTAAAAGAACTAATTTTAAATGGTGCCGGAGGCTTAAAATGTCCAAAATGCGGAGCACCATTAGTTACAAGAATTGCAAGATTATATGATTTAGAAGACAATTTAATGCTTCATCCCAAAGCTCATTGTTCAAAATGTTCATTCCACATAACAGAATAATCGCTTGAAATAAAAAAGAAATAGTTTATAATATAAAATAGCACATTTAAAACTAAATATGGGGACGTTTTGGATTTGACAGGATGTTCGGTTGAGATGAATTGCGAGTCCGAGCGCTGTTCTCGGTCATCAACGAGCAAACTAAATTAAATGCTAACAACGTAATTAAAGCAGACTTCTCTAGAGCTCAAGCTTTAGCAGCATAGTCGCTAATTATAGCTACTCATATTACCCAGCTTGCCGGTGATATGGGTCCATCCTGCAAGCGGCAGTGCATCAATGACGGTAGATGCATCAAGATAACCGTTAAAGGTTAGTGTTTCCGCAAAAAACACTTTGGATTATAACAAAGGTTATGATATTCCCTGCATAATCCGAGAGAATTAATATCTACACTCGTAGAAGTTTATCAAGATCCATTTTGGACAGGGGTTCGACTCCCCTCGTCTCCAGTTTTTAGTCCATAGGACAACGATTAGACCAAAATCTATACGGCTAAAGCCTGCTATTATCGGACTTTATAACAACAAAAAACAAACAGAGAATTTATTTTATTAAACTTCTCTGCTTTTTAATGCTTATTTTTATTGAAATTCTCTCTTTGCAAGAGACCTAGTCCAAAATAAAATTTTTTAGTATAATGACTGTTAATGAAATAACTATATCGGTGAAATATGTCAAGAATGCGTACTTGTGGTTCAGTTAAAATACAATTAATTAAAAAGTCTAGAGAAGCTGCATTATCTGCGGTACAAATATTTAATAATCCAAACATTTTATTTAAATCTGAAACTTATATTGTTTTAATGATTATTGCTTGGACATACTTATTACATGCTTACTTTAAAGATAAGCATATAGATTATAGATATATTGACAAAAATAAATCAATGGGAAAAAGAAAGTTTTACCAAGTTAGAGATGGAGATTATTTATATTGGGATTTATCGAAATGTTTAAATTTTGAACAATGCCCATTAAGCAATGATTGTAAGAATAATTTAAAATTTTTAATTGGTTTGAGAAATAAAATTGAACATAAAATGGCTGGAGAACTAGATGATGCATTAAGTGCAAGATTTCAAGCTTGTTGTTTAAATTATAATAAATATATAACTGAAATATTTGGAGAAAAATATGCAATTGATAAGTATTTATCGTTCTCTTTACAATTTTCAAAACTAAATAAAGAACAAAGAGAACTAATTGAAGATTATAAATTACCTGAAACAATTGAAACATATATTAAAACTTTTGATGCAGGTTTAACTGAAGAAGAGTTTAATAGTGAAGAATATGCAACAAGATATTTATTTGTACCTAAAACTGCAAATAGACCTGGTCAAGCTGATAGAGTTATTGAATTTGTTAAAGAAGATTCCGAATTAGCTGTAGGCTTAAATAAAGAATATGTTTTAATTAAAGAAGCGGAAAAAACAAAATATCTAGCTGGACAAATTGTAAAATTAATGAAAGAAAAAGGGTTTTCAAAATTTAGTATGCATAAACATACAGAATTGTGGAAGAAATGTGATGCAAAAAATCCTAAGTATGGCAATGGAGGGTTAGTTGCCGGAAAACATTGGTATTGGTACAAAAAATGGGTAGATTTTGTTGAAAAACATTGTAACGAAAATAAAGAAATTTATTGCTAGAATTTATATTTTTCTATCAATTTATTTAAACTCAAATCTTTGCTTTGAGTTCCGGTTAAAATTTGTTCAGTTAATTCCGGTGAAATATATTTCAAATTTAAAATGTTTCGAATATATTTTGAGTCCTTTAAGCCTTCTTCTGTTTGTAAATCGTCAATAGTTTTGCCGTTTCTTATTTGCTTGTGGTAGTAGTAACTTTTAACAATTGCATTTACAAGATACGGATTTGGCTCAGGAGTATTATATTCTTTTGCGTTCAAAATTAAAATATTATCATTTCGTGATGGCTGTGTGATTTTTATTTTTTTAGTAATCGTAATCGGGTTAAATTTTTCATTTCTATCAGGGACAATAATTTTTTGGTTACTAGTCAACGCATTCAATACATTTATCAAAGAATTTGCATTTATTGTAATTTCGATTGAGTTTTTGGATATAATAATTTTATGAATAATAGCTCTGATTAGCTTCGGCTCTGAGTAATCTTTAATATTCTGTGCCGTATAAATAAGTTTGTTTTGTTTACTAACTTTAAAATCTTTTACAAGTCTTTGAGTCTGTTCTTTATCTTGTAAAAATTCTTTTGTTGTTTCGACTACAAATTTTTCAACTTCGCCTGCGGGGATTTTTGAAATTGTACCAACTTCGCTGTCATTGTAATTTTTTAAAGCAGTGCTAACATAATATCTGTACCGCCTTTTGTGGCTATTACTGTGGCTTGGTGTCATCAAATTATTTTTATCATCAAAAATCAAACCTGCAAGCAACGAATTTGAAGAACATTTTGTTCCACAGGTTTTGTCTACTTTGTTTTCATATAAAAGTTTTTGAACTTCTTCAAAAATTACCTCAGAAATAATTGCATCATGTTCACCCTCATAAACTTTATCTTTATGTGTGATTTTTCCGATATAAACCTTATTAACAAGTAAATGATATAATTGACCTTTTGAAAAATTTTTGTCAATTCGTGTTTTAATTTCATTTTCTTTTAGATATTGCATCAATTTTGGTACACTTTTTAATTCAAGATATTTGTTAAAAATCATCCGAACTTTTTTGGATTCTTCTTCGTAAATAATAAGTTTTTTGTCTTCTTTTTTGTAACCTAGCGGAACTTTCCCACCCATCCACATTCCTTTTTTCTTGGATGCCGCGATTTTATCTCTAATTCTTTCACCCGTAACTTCACGTTCAAATTGGGCGAAAGATAAGAGAATGTTGAGGGTCAGTCTTCCCATTGACGTTGTTGTATTAAATTGTTGGGTTATTGATACAAAAGAAGTTTCATGCCTGTCAAATACATCAATAATCTTTGAAAAATCCATCAACGAACGGGTTAAACGGTCAACTTTATAAACAACTACAATATCTATTTTATTATTTTCAATATCCCTCAAAAGTTCTTTAAAGGCAGGTCTTTCCATTGTACCACCTGAAAAACCTCCATCATTATACTGTTTATCAACAAGAATCCATCCCTCGTGCATTTGAGATTTTATATAAGCTTCGCAAGCTTCACGCTGTGCATCAAGTGAGTTAAAATCCTGTTCTAAACCTTCTTCAGAGGATTTTCTTGTGTAAATAGCACATCTTATTAGTTTCTTATCCATTGGCTACCCCGAAGAATTTCTTCCCATTCCAATGCGTTCCAGTTATAACATTAGCAACAGCTGAAAGAGTTTTGTAAATTTTGCCTTTGAAATTAAATCCACCTTCAACTGCCATAACTTCATATTTTTCACCTTTAAACTCACGAATAAATTTTGTTCCAATTGTTACTTCAAACTTTTTGAGCTTTTTGATATTAATATTCTTTGTCTTTTCATAATTATTAACAAGATTATTTATCTGATTTTGTAACTTACTTGGTAATTTATTATATTGATAATACCAAGTAAGCTCTTTAACCAAATATGATTTAGTGTAACCTTTTGGTGCGGGCATTTTAAATATTTCTTGCCATTTATTTTTAAGTTCTTTGGTAGTTAAAGATTTTAAATTACCCATACTTACATTAGTTGCTCTTATTGCAGATAAAATCAAGCCTATTGACACAAATGTTATCATTAAAGCTCAATAAAATAGCCATCTTCCTGGTCTGGTCTTGTTATTAATATGTACTTATTGTAGATTCTTACATCTGCAGTTTTATTTTCAGGATCTAAATTTTGCACCTCAGTAAGTACACCAATAAGTTCTTCTAAATTCGCCATAATAAAATCCTTTCAAGTTCTGTACTTACATACATCACTCAAAAGGATTTAATATCAAGTGTAAGAATACATTTTGTATCATTAACAGAAACAAAAATTTATTTTTTAAGACGTAAAACATCTTTATCGAAATCAGGTGGTAAAGTTTTGTAAGTTTTATCTTTATCTTCTAAATAAAGAGTTTCTTTTCTTTGAAATTCTCTTAATTCTTCAATATTAACTTCGCCAATCAAAATATTATCATCTCCACCTTTTATATTTAAAATAGTCATTTCATCTGATTTCTTAGGTGCAATAATTTTACTATCTCCAAACTGAGATGTGTTAACCTGTATAACATAACAATGTAAATCTCTAGCGGCTGCTTCAGTGATATTAGTAAAATATTTAATATCTCTATTCCATTCACAACCAATTATAAAATCAACTTTTGATTTAAATTCAGATCTAAAATTTATATCTGCTAATTCAAAACAATCATAAACCGCAAAATGTAAATTATTCCATACAAATAAAATATTTTTTGTTTGGTTAGCACCTTCAGGAACATTTAATTTATGTTTTTTTATTTCTTTTTCTTCTCCAGGTGCATACCATTTTTTCAATCTAAATGTAATATAACAATCATTCTTATATCCATATTTAAATGGAAGTAATGTTACAATATAATTTTGTGCGACTTTTGAATCTGTGTCAATTATATGTTTTAAACCACAAATAATTGCAACATTATGTTTTTTTGAAAAATCAGAAAGCAAACCTAGCCATTGAATAGGTACAGAAACTTCAGGAAAAACTATAATATTTGCTTTAGATTCATTGGTTTGAATCGACATATTTAAAAATTTTATAAGTTTTTGTAAATCTTTAAATCCAGCGTTTAAATTTCCTTCAAGATGTTTGTTTATATCCGGATCATTTTCTTTTGTATTTTATTTTCCTTTTCTTATCTTAGACTATTCTATTGTTTT
>CALVEU010000009.1 GCA_944326635.1 Candidatus Gastranaerophilales bacterium
CTTTTAGGACATTGTAACCCTAAAATTAATGAAGCAATAAAAAAACAAGTAGATGAATTAGAACATGTTATATTTGCAAATTTCACTCATACACAAGCAATAAAACTATGTGAAAGATTGTCTAAAATTCTACCTAAAGGATTATGCAAATTTAATTTTACCGATAACGGCTCCTCTGCTATTGAAGCAGCTATGAAAGTTAGCTTTCAATACCATGAACAAACCGGCAATCCTCAAAAAACAAAATTTATGGCTCTTACAGAAGCCTACCATGGAGAAACAATAGGTGCTCTATCAGTAGGAGATTGCGATTTATATACAAAACTTTATAAACCAATATTAATGGACATAGTAAGAGTTGAAGGTCCTGATTGCTACAGATGCCCCTACGGTCAAAATAGAGAAAATTGTAATTGCGAATGCTTCAAAAAAGCGGAAGAAACTTTTGAAAAATACGGGAATGAGACTGCTGCAATGCTTGTTGAGCCGTTATTACAAGGTTCTGCAGGGATGAAAGTGTATCCCCCATTATATCTAAAAAAATTAAGAGAACTATGCGATAAATACAATGTACACCTAATTGCAGATGAAATTGCAACAGGTTACGGAAGAACTGGAAAAATGTTCGCATTTGAACACGCTGGTGTTTCACCTGATATTATGTGCTTATCAAAAGGTCTTACAGGAGGATATATGCCAATGGCATTATTTGTAACTACTCAAAAAATTTATGATGCATTCTATGATGATTACAATACTGGCAAAGCATTTATGCACAGCCATACATATAGTGGAAACCCTCTAGCTTGTTCTGCGGCAAATGCTGTACTCGATTTAATGGAAGATGGTTCAATTTTAAAAAATGCACAAGAAAATGCAATCTACTTCAACAATATCATTAAAGAAAAATTTCTTTCTCACAAAAATGTAGGAGAAGTTCGCCACATAGGACTTATTAATGCAATAGAACTTGTTGAAGACAAAAAAAGTAAAAAGCCTTTTGATGGCAGATTCAGAACCGGTTACCAAATCTACAAAAAGGCTTTGATGGAGGGAGTTATTTTAAGACCTCTAGGAGATGTCATTTATTTTAATCCACCTCTAATTATGTCAAGAAAAGATATGGATTTAGTCACAGATATTGCACGCAAATGCCTAGACGAAATTTTGCCCACAGCAAAATAAAGCGTTAAACAAATAACGTACAAAATACACTTTTTAATAAAGACACCTTCTCACTCTTAAGTTTTTTTGACGAAAAAAGGAACTTAAACTAACATATTCCGTCTTTTAAATTAAAGGGTTCATTATCCTTCTGTAGTTAATTCTTCCCAAATGCTTGGAACTACGATTAACGCAGTATAAACAATGAAACCGAATAGAATTAAGTTAATAGCTTCCATGATAACACTCCTATCTGTTAGCTTAGATGAATAAACGACATAATCATCTTACTAATTCTATTCCCATGATGTCAAAAAAATTAACATTTTTTAATAAACATTTTTATTATAATATGAAAGAGGATTATATGAAAAAGAAAATAGGACAACTATTTAACAATCTTTGCTGTTCACAATGCAAAAATAGTTTTGACGAAAATTCAATAACCATAAAAAGAGAAGAAGAAGGCTTAACAGTAATAAGTCTTGAATGTCAGCACTGCGGCAAAAACTTCGGTGTCGCATTTTTAGGCTTCACAGATTTTGATATAAATACATATGAACCATTGGAAGTCCAAGAAGGACCTGACCCAATTAATTACGATGATGTAATTGATGCCCATAGATTCATACAAAATCTTGATGCTGACTGGCAAAAACATTTACCAAAATCTAACTAATTAAACAATACCCCCGCAATTGCTGCTGACATATAACAAGTTAAAGTTCCGCAAATCAAAGCTCTAACCCCAAGTCTTGCAAGATTTTTACGCTGATTAGGAGCAAGTTCCCCAATACCACCTAATTGAATAGCAATAGATCCAAAGTTTCCAAAACTACATAATGCAAAACTTGCAATTAAAAATGCTTTATCGGAAAGAGCAGTTGGTAAATGTGTCATATCAAAATATGCAACCATTTCATTTAAAACTAATTTAGTCCCCATCAAACTACCAACAGTTGTAGCCTCTTTCAAAGGAACCCCCATAAAATAAGCAAATACAGCAAAGATTTTACCCAAAATCATCTTCAATGAAAGATGATTCAAATCAAAAGAGGCAAAATTTATATGCAAATATTTAACAATTAATACTCCTAAATGTCCCAATGCCCAATCAATCATTGCAACTAATGCAACTAAAGCCAAAATCATTGCAACAACATTTATAGCAACTTTCATACCTTCAGAAGCTCCTGCTGAAATTGCATCAAATACATTTATATAAGGTTTTCTTCTTTTGCTGTAAGTAATTTTTATATCTTCACTAGTTTCTGGAGTTCCAGTCTCAGGATATACAATTTTTGTAATAACAAGAGCACCCGGAGCTGCCATAATTGATGCAGCCAAAAGATATTGAGCAGGAATTCCCATACCAATATAAATAGGCATTGTAGCCCCGGAAATACAAGCCATGCTACCAGCCATTGATGCTAATAACTCAGATCTTGTTAATTTTGCAAGATAAGGTCTAATCATAATTTGAGCAGCTATTTGTCCTACAAAAGCACTTGCAACATTTGATAAAGCCTCTGCTCCACTTACACCCATTAATTTATTCATAGCTTTACCAAAAAGAGGAACTACACGTTGCATAATTCCATAGTAATAAAGCATATTTACTAAAATCATCATAAATATTAAAGATGCAATTAACTGTAATGCAAATACTTGAGCACCTTCTCCAAATACAGCAGTAATTTTATGTTCTGTCATTAATGGGCCAAATACAAATGATCCACCCTCTTTTGCAAACTCAAGAATTTTTTGGATAAACAAACCTAAATTATAAAATAATGCTCGACCGATTGGAACTTTAAAAATAAATAAAGCCAATACAACTTGTAATAAAAAGCCCATACCAACCGTTTTATAATTAATAGCCTTTCTGTTATTAGACATTAAATAAGCTATCCCAAAAATTAAAATTATTCCCAATAATCCAAAAAATCTATCCATTTAATCACCTTTTTAAAACTATTGATATAATCATACTTTAAACCTAGAAAAAAAACTTTAATTATTAAAAAAAAGTTTACTTAATATTTCTTAACAAATTACCCGATTGGTGTTGAAAAAAAACTTGTCAGCATTTTACTATAATAGCAGATAAGATTTTCTGCAAAATTTTAAGAATTAGTATAAAATATTATAAATGGGATGTAGGTGTAAATATGCGTGTAAATTCAATTATGCCACAAATGAGGGCAACAAGTATCAAAAGAAATGACAATGTTAATTCTAGCAATCAAACCATGCCTGTTGCTATGAATTTAACTGCTCCAATTGTAAAATCAGGAGTTATCTTAACTTTCACAGGGAATGATAGTAAAAACATTCATCAATTCCTATCATATGCTCCAGAAAACAAAAGATTTGGAGTAAAAGCCTACAATCTTGGAGGTTTAGGCGTAGTTGCCCAAGAAGCACCAGCAAGTTGGAGAACTAAAGCTGGCGCAGACGTAAGAGATTTTGCACCATATCACAGTTTTAATAACCCTGATGGCGGAGTAACCATTGTTAAAATCACTAAAAATGAAAAAGGTATTTATAATGACCGTTATCCAGCAGAAAGTTTTATCTCTGCAAAACAAGATGAAACATTAGAAGAAGTAGGCAAAAGAGTAAAACTAAAAGAAGGAGAAAGACTAGCTTATGCTATCAGATTACAGCCTGATGATAAGGGAATATCCCAAATTATAAGATTAGAAGATACAGGCGTTCAAGGATCATTCAAAAGAGCTGCTAACAAAAGTATAGCAGATACACAAGATGTAACCTATAGACTCTTCAGAGCTGTAGATATTGCTGATACTGTTGATATACCAATTAACGATTACAAGAAGAAAGTTCTTGCAAAAATAACAAAAACGATTAAAGACGAAATAGCAGCTCCAATTAATGAAAAATATAAAGAAGATTTAGCAAAAGCAAAAGAAAAAGATTTCCAACTTACTTTAAAAGCAAGAGACTTATATGATGCCAAAAAGTCAACAGATGGAGAAAGATTTTATCCTATACATGATAATGAAATAGAAATACAATCAAAAATTAATGATGAAATTGAAAAGAATTTCAATACAGAAGAAATAAAAAAAAGAATTGATACAGCATACAATGAAAAAATAAATTCAGAAGAAGTAAAAAAAGAATTAGAAACAATAAAATCCAAAATAATAGCAGCTCCAGAAGTACCGGAAAGAAATGCTGCATACTTTATTCACACAAAAGACCTAGCAAAATTTGATACAGCATACGGTTCTGGGGATAAAGGATACAGTGCATATGGTGCATATGGAACAAGCGGATCATTCCCTTCTGGGAATAACCCAACAGAAACAAAACATCTTGTAAGTACAAATGTTGCTTATGCTGATAACAATAGAGCATTAATCGAAATAATGCCTAAATTAAATACAAAAGAACACGGTTTTTATAATCCTGCAAACTGGTGGTTACATGATAGACCTGCATTTATTACAATGAATGCCATTGCAGACGCTTCCCATTTTGGAAATACATATTACAATGGATTAAAAGTACATGGTACATTCCATAACCCGGGAAGAGATTACCAAGGTGCAGAAAGCAATCCATTTGAATTTTTCAAAATGGTTGCAAGACCTGAAGACATAGAAACATTAAAAAAACATTCTCAATTTGAAAAATTAAAGAAAATAGAATCTAAATGGGCTGGAAATTGGCAAAATGCACCTTTATCTGAGAGAAATTTTGCAAATCAAATTTTAAGACCATTTATGGCAAATTTCTTAGATGACTATGTTGATACTGCAAATGATGTAAGAACATTTAATATTTCTATGACTCCTATTGCAGGAACTAATGTTAACTCTATGAACATGAGTGGTGGTACTGTTTCAGTCAATTACGGAAAAGAAATGAAATCACTGGAAACTCCTGATATTGCTCAATTCTTAACAACCAAATTAGCTGCGACAAAAACCATTGATATTACAAATGGTAGTACGCCTGCAAACTTGAGATTAAACGATCCTACAGCTACATTCTGCCAAGGGAATAATATTAATGGATTAACAGAATTAAAAGAAGGTTTTACAACATACGAATACAAACCTGTATTCGATAAAACTGAGAAACTAGTATCTGATAACATTGATGAAGTTTTAAAAGCAAAAAAATCAAACACTAAATGGTTATTAGATTCATTAGGAGATGCTTTTGACAAAGGTGGTTCTCAAGGTATTACCAAAATGTTTTTTACCGATAAACAGGTATCAGAAAATAATGCCAGCATAATTGGACATCTATCAAAATACGAAGATGGTGATATGTTATTTATGGGCTGGGGAAGACCAGACCCACAAAAGGGATATCCTTCAACATTCCAAGCATTTCTTGACTTCTTAAAAGACCCTAAAATTGATTCAGAAGTAAAAAAACACACCAAACTATTAGTTGGTGCCGGAGTATGGGAAAATGATGCTAGAGATTACACTTGGGTACAAGATATCATTAGACAAATTGGCGAACTTGATGGTGGAATATACAAGGGTAATGCTTGTTATGTAAATGGCTTCTTCCCGAATAGACTTGTTGGTTGTGCAACTTATACAATCTTTTCATCAAGATTTGAACCTTGCGGAATTACACCACTAGAATCTTTCGCATCAGGTACACCTGTAATATCTACAAAAACAGGCGGAGCTCCTGACTTTATAACAGAGACAAGAGGCTACTTAACTAAAAATCCATACTTAAGAAGTGCTGAAAATTTAAAAATTGATCCAGCAAAACTTGCAGGTAAAAAAGCTGAAGAAATTGGGAATATAATTGATGCAGAAAGAATGTTCGCTAATGCAAGTGAACTTAAAGAATGTATTATTGCAGCAACTTCGGATTATAACCTAAAACCTGAAGAAGGGAAATTAACAAAATATGCTGAAATGGTAAAAGATGCCATTACTCAAAAAATAGATTGGCATGAGAATGCTGCTTATAACGGAGGGAAAACCGCAAATGAGCGCTATATGACTGAAGTTTTTGAAGTTGATAAAGGTATAGAAGGAAGAAACTTTGAAAAACTAAAACGTTTAGTAGGAGAATTCGGTATTGCAGTAGAAGATGGCGCTAAGAAATTAAGAAACAAATGGACTAAAACAATTATTGGTACAGGAGTTGCAGTTGCAGCACTAGGAACTGCAGCATATGCATATATGAAACGAAATGACAAAAAAGCTCAAACTACTAATACTACAACACCCCAGACAAGTACAACTCCTGTTATAAATATAAAACAAGAAAATAATATGACAAATCCTGTTTCTACAAACAAAGATGCAAAAAATGAAACAATAAACAAAATAAATAAAACTGTTTAGTTTTTATTTAATAAATCAATTAAATCATAAATTACGATGAATCTGTCAATCAGATCATCGTAATTTTTTGCGTTCAACAATGATTTAAATAAAAAACCAAATTGCATAGGTCTTTTTTGCCTAATCGCAATTAAAACAACATTATTTTTATATGATAATTCAAATCCTTTAGCAGTATAAATTTCTCCAAATTTTCTTATTATACTCCAAAATTCTTCATTAATAAAAGCAATATTTTTAGAATCTTTTGCAAAAACATAAAGGTATTGATTTAATTCTTGAATATTAGGATTAACTTGTTTAAAGGAATTACACTTATGTTCATTCTTTGAAAAAAGAATAACATGGTTATTTATAGATCTATCCAATTCTAATTGAATTATTGTACCTTTAAATAAATTAGGTTTATTAACACCTTTTACAGGCATTGTCAAATTAGTACTTGAAAAAATTATATTAGTTCTGTTATAAAAGCCAAAGAAACTAGCATCATCTTCTTGAGTATCAAAATTATAAAAAAGCTGAGATTCTAATATAGTTTCAGTATTATAATTTTTAGGCCAAGGTTTGAAGTTAGCAACAGGTTTTAAAAATAAAGGAAATACATCTTCCAATAATCTTTCTTGATATTTTTTCCCTACTAAAATAAAATTTATAATACTTTTTATAAAAAAAACATACATAAAAAACAAAATAATAGGAAATAAAATTGGATTAAATTTATCATTTAGCATTACATAGATAAATAAGAATGCAAAACCAGCTGCGATTATAAAAAAGAATAAAGATGAAAATATTAAATTTTTAATTAATTTTAATCTATATTTTTCTATTTCATAGATATTTGGCAAAATCTTTTCTTGAAAATATTTATAATATAATTCTTTTTTATCATCCATAAAATTTATTTTAGCATATATATATCAAAGAATAAATATATTTTTAATTGGATTAGGAAAGCAATAAAAATCTCTAAAAAATTAGTTTTTACGCAAATAAGATTCTATAAAACCATCTAAATCTCCATCCATTACGGCATCTACATTCGTCGATTCAAAATTTGTTCTATGGTCTTTTACCATTTTATATGGATGAAAAACATATGAACGGATTTGAGATCCAAAATTAATATCGACATTTTCACCCTTTAACTCTGCGAGTTTTTTCTCATGTTCAGCTTGCCTAATTGCTAATAACTTTGAAGCTAAGATTTGCATAGCATTTTCTTTATTTTGCAATTGAGAACGTTCTTGCTGACATTTTACAACTATTCCAGTTGGTTTATGCAAAATTCTTACAGCTGTTTCGACTTTATTTACATTTTGTCCTCCAGCTCCACCTGAACGCATTGTATCAATTTCTAAATCTTCAGAAGGAATATCAATAGTTTTTTCAAAGTCTTCAATTATAGGAGATACTTCAACTGAAGCAAAACTTGTCTGACGTTTACCATTAGCGTTGAATGGAGATATTCTTACAAGTCTGTGCACTCCTTTTTCAGCTTTTGAATATCCAAATGCATATTTTCCAACAATTTTTATAGTTGCAGATTTAATTCCAGCTTCATCACCGTCAAGTTTGTCCAGCAATTCTACTTTCCAATTATGACCTTCTGCCCAACGCATATACATTCTTAATAATAAACTAGCCCAATCTTGAGCATCAGTACCACCGGCTCCTGCATTTATCGTCAATATTGCATCTGCTTCATCATATTCACCACTAAGCATTTGTTTAATCTCAAATTTATCAAGAGATTTTTCCATATTTTTTAAATTTTCAAAACACTCATTGATTAAATCGGAATCTCCTATTTCTAAAGCAGTCAAAGAATCTTCCAAAGTATTTACACAATAATCAACAAATTCCAGATTATCTTTTATTTCGCGAATTCTTGCGCCTAATTCTGATGCTTTTTTTTGATTACCCCAAATTTCAGGAGTCTGCATCTGATTTTCCAAAACTTCTAATTCTTCTTTTAATTTAGCAGAGTCAAAGACACTCCTTAATTTTATTAAACCTAACCTTTAGATCATTTAATTTTTGTTTTACTTCTATATCCATATTTTTAGTCTATAAAAAAAAAATTTATATTGCAATTGCGAAAAAAACTGCTATAATAGTCACTATTGGTAAGGAGATTTTAATGACTAATTTAATAGATAGTTATAAGAAAGTTTATGAAAATAAAAAAGCTCATATTAGTCTAATTATTCTATCAATAATATGGACTTTAATGTCTACAATTTGGGATATTAAAACTGGCGACATAAACAACTACAGACAAAATCCTTTTGATATATTATTTAATATTATTATTGGAGGATATAGCATTAAATTTCTACACAACTGTATTAACAATATTGATAATGGAATACTTCCAAAATTTAAAGGAACACCTTGGATTATGTATTTAGGGATGATTCAATTAAATATAGTTTGGGGCATATATGCTCTTATTTTTATAGTTTTCGCATTTTTGCTATATATAATAACTCACATTTTCTTCTTTCCAATTTTACTTGTAATTTTATTATTATTTATTGCAATGTTCATATACTACATTTTCCTTGCCTTTGCTGATAATTTAGATACAAAAGGACTTTTTAATATTAAATTGATATTCAATTTAATTCCACACACAATTAAACCTCTATATAAAAATTTCATATTTTTTCTATTATTTAATTTATTAATTGCTATAATTTATATACTTTTATACACTGTGGCTGGATTATTTGGAATAGATTCAATGATAAATATCAAAGACGATATTTACCTTATAGATATAGTAATGAGCACTATCGCTGGATACTTTGTTATAGTAACTTGGTATTTCGCATTTCCATATTCATTAATAGATTCCTACAAAGAACATGCCAAAGCTATTTTAAGAAAGGATGAAAATAATGGCACAAATGTTTAATGGGTTAAAAAAATTATATACTGAAGAAAAAGCATTTGAAAGACAACTCTCATTATTTTCTATTTGTGGTATTGCTGGACTTATAACAGGTTACATAGCTTTAGCAAATCAAGGATATATTGAAATTACAAGTATCCAAAAAATATTCTTTACAATACTATTAATTATTTTTGGGCTGTTTTTTATTGGATATGAAACATTATTTATGCATACAAGAACAATTCCAGATATTGGAATCGATTCATTTAAAATAGCAATAAAAAAAATACCATTCATTATATTTTTAGTTGGAATCCCTGTATTAATAACAAGCTTATACACCAAATATCAATATTCTGCATTTTGCATTGAAATGTTTCTCTCAATACCACTTACAATGTTACAAGCAGGATTTTCTTACAATTATGAAAATAATGATTATCATTTACTGTTTAATAAATTTAAGATTAAAGATATTTTCTTTTTATTAATAAAAAGATTATGGATTGTTATTATAACTTACATAACAACTTACTTTTTAATTTTTATAATATTTTTTATTATTGGACTCATTTCTGCTTTCTATTACAAAGGAGATATTAATGCAATGAGTATGGCTATCTCCTCTCAACAAGTTACAATTGCAAAACTATCAAATTACATTGCTAGTATCTTATATACTTACATTATATCAATAGGAATACTTGTATGGGATTATGAACTTTTAAAAACTTATGAAAGAGAGGAATAATGAACGTTATTGACCTAATGATTGACGGATTTAAAAAAGTATATTCTGGGAAAAATGTACTATCCAAGCACATTTTTATGCTTATAATAATAGCAATTTTATCAATTGCCACTGTAAATGTTCAAATAATGGCAGACACAATAGAAAAAACAAAAGAATTACCAAATATCTGGCAATTATTGGTATGCATGATAATCACATTAATAGCAGGCATCTATACTGGAGGATATAATTTACTATTTTCTCATAATGCTTTCAATCAAGAAAACAAAGATATTTTACCAGAAATAAATTTAACCCCTTTCAAAGTATTTTTTAAAACATTACCATTAATGATAGTATGGTCATTGTATATATTAGTTACACTATTCTTTTCAATGGCTTTAATTTCGAGCAAATCACTATTAACAATTTTAGGAATATTTATATTTATATTTTTATTATTTGTATATGCCTTTATTAATTTTGTCTATATAGCATACATTAAAAACTTTGATTCAAAAGGATTATTCAATATTATGTTACTGGCAAAATACATAAAGTACTCTTTTTCAGACTTTGTTCTGCTTGGGCTTCTTTTTATCCCGGTATATGGAGTCGCAATGACACCAAGCTTTATAGTTGGTTTATTATTTGGACTTATGGGAGCAAAAACGATGACAGCACTATACGCTGGAGGAATACTTGGTGGATATTTAGGATTTATTGTTCAAATAGTATGGTACTATTCTCTTGTTCAGATTTATAAAAATAAAATAGAACCCAACTTATAAAAAGAGCCTTTAAAAGGCTCTTTTTTAATACGTCATTTCCCAATTTTCATTTAATATTTTTCCAAAACAGCCATGTCCCCAAGTAGGTCTTGAAGAATTACAAGCTCTTTGGAAATTATCTTCTCTGGTTTCTTTATCTAACGGAGCAGGAACCACCTCAGTTTGAGAATTCGAACCACTAGGATCTCCATCTAACACACTATAATCGTCAATTACCCCATTTTGGTAAAGATACATTCCAAAAAAATCTCTTCCTACTACATTGGGACCTTGCTTACCATTAACATCAACCATCATTGATAAAACAATAAAAGAATTGTCATTTGAAACAGAATCAACTGCAACAGAAGCACCACTAGCTAATACAAATGTATTTATATTGTCTTGAGGACCGCTAAATGGATAAGTAGTACCATCCAACTTTTTATATACAGAAACAGGAAAACAAGGCGAAACATCATGCCCACAATCTTGGACAACCTTAAAATATGTTTTTACAAAATTTGCTGCAGCATCTTGGGTTGCGAAACCAGCTTCTTTTAAATTCACAGCATTTCTATCTGTCTGATATTGTAATGCCGCTTGTTGAAATTCATTATATACTTTATGCAACTGAGTAACATAAGATTTTCTTTGGTAATTCTGCATTAAAGATGGAACGGTTATTGCTGACACTACACCAATTATTCCTAATGTTACCAATACTTCTGCTAACGTAAATGCTGGAGCTGAGCCTAGATTACGCCCCCCCCCCGATTTTCAAATCTTTTCATTCTTCGCTCCTTTCTTTATTATTTTATTTTAACATATTTCTATTACTTATTCAATATCGAGAATTTATTAATTTTTGTAAATAAGACTTATAATTTACTAAAGTTTTCTTAAATACAAACCGATATTAAAAGAGTAATCAGAATTAAAATGGAGATTTTATATATGCTTAAAAAGATAGTATCACCTTCGTGTAATGTATGCGACAGTGTGGAATTCATATTAAGAGGAGCGAGAAAACGCCGTAATTTGGCGATAGCATCTGCAAAAATGATTAACTCAGATGCAGGTATTCAAACTGGACTAAAAGCAGTCAAGTAGTGCTTATTGTTTAGAAAAGATTAGAGAGTTTATATTTTAAAAGACCGATAAAAATCGGTCTTTTTTTTACCTATGGCTTAATTAAAAATTTAATAGCTTTACCTTCAATATGTTGCTGCATAGCCCACTCAACTTTTTCTAAAGGCAAAGTACCAGTAATCAATTTTTCAACATCAACATCTCCTGAGGCAATATATTCTAAAGCCATTCTAAAATATTTTGGAGTATGATGAAATACACTCATCAATCTTATATCACCATAATGCATCTTTGTAGTATCAAATGTCACAGTAGAACCTGACTTACACCCGCCAAAGAAATGCACAGTACCACCCGGACGAACACAAGAGAAAATTCTTTCCCAAATTTCAGGCAGCCCAACGCACTCAATTGCAACATCCAAGCCTCTATGTTCCTCTGTATACTCTCTAAATATTTTTTCAGGATTAGGATATTTTGATAAATCCACAATCTCATCAGCATGAGCAAATTCATCAGCAGCCTTTAATTTTATAGGATTTCTACCTGCTACAATTACTCTTGCCCCTTTTAATTTTGCTAATCTTGCAAACATCAAACCGATAGGACCAATACCAATAATTCCAACAGTCTGTCCAGGTTTAATATCTGTTCTTTCCACCCCATGGACAACATTTGCTAAAGGCTCACAAAAAGCAGCTTTGTCAAAACTTAAATTATCTGGCAAAATCAACATATTTTTTTCTACAATACGAGCAGGGACTGTAATATATTCAGCATATGCCCCATTTAATAAATCTAAATTTTCACAAAGATTATACTCTTCATGCCTGCAATAAAAACATTTTCCGCAAGGTGCAGAATTCGCAGCAACAACCCTATCGCCAACTTTAACATTTGTTACACCTTTTCCAACTCTATCTACAATTCCAGCAAATTCATGTCCAAATCCAGAAGGGATTGATTTTATTAAAACAGGATGACCACGTCTAAAAGTTTTAACGTCAGTACCACAAGTCAAAGCAGAAATAACTTTGACAACAACCTCACCTTCTTCAGGAGGTTTTACCATTACTTCTTCATATTTTATATTTTGTGGTCCGTAATATTGTATAGCTTTCATCTTTTAACACAGCCTACATTCGATGCAAACTGTCCTTTCATTTTTAATTTGTAACCTTTATATATGCCTTCATAATTTTATTAGCCATTGTATCATCAAAAGCTTTTTGAATATCATCTAGATTGTATACAGAAGAAATTCCTTTAACTTTTACTTTTCCATCTTCTAGCAAAGCTAAAGAATCTTTTAAATCTACAGGAGCCGGAGAATAACTGCCCATTACAGTTAATTCTCTATAATAAATTTCATTATTTGGATAAGCTGATAAATCAGATGGAGTGCTTGAAAATACGAGAATTTTTCCGCCATTACGAACATATTTTAAAGCTGTTCCAATAGCCTTATCTGCCCCTGATGTCATAAATATTCCATCTGCTTCATAATCATCGGCAAGTTCTCTCACATCAATAGCATCTATTCCAAAAGATTTTAAAAGCTCAATTCTCTCTTTTAACAAATCACAGCCAAGCACATCATAACCATATGCTTTTAAAGCCTGAGCTGTTAAAATACCGATAGAACCTAATCCAACAACCAAAGCATTATCACCTTTTAATAAACTTGCACGTTTAACTGCACGAACTATACAACCTAAAGGTTCATAAAAAGACGCTTCTATATCTGATAAATTTTCCGGTTTCAAATGCGCAACATTTTTCAAATGTTCTTCACTTAAATAAACATACTCTGAAAATCCCCCAGGTCTAATATTAGTAGATTTAAAATGCTCACACATTGAGACATTACCGTGTTTGCAATATACACATTCCCCACAAGGAATATGATGTGATGTCACAATTTCATCTCCAATTTTAAAATCTGTATCAGAATCAATATCTACAATTTCTGCAACTATTTCATGTCCTAATACTGTTCCATCCTTTGATATTTTATGGACGAATTTAACTATATCAGATCCACAAAGACCGCAACCTAAAACTTTTACAATTGCGCCTTTACGAGAATTTAATTTAATATCTTCAACATTTTTTACAATAATTTTTTCATTATCAATTACAGCTATTTTCATACTCCGCCTCGCACAAAAAATTTTATCACAAACTTGAAAAGATTAACAATAAATTATATAATAAGTATATGGCAGTAATAAGAAGATTAAATTGTTTTGATGCTCCTAAAATAAAAAAAATGATTTCTTATTTAGGAAGCGATGATGGAAACAAATATACCAAAGCATTAAATGTAGAAGCTTTTATTATGCTTCATGCAATTCTTCCATTAAAATACAAATTTCTTCCGGAATCTTATATTTTTCTTGAAAATAAAGAAATTATGGGACTAATTACAATTGTTCCTACAAGCGGGAATCCTTATAAAATTAATATCACAAGATTAATCTTCAAACAAAATTTATATGAAGTCGGAAAACAATTAGTAGAATTTGTGATTGCAAGATATGGAGCAAAAGGAGCTAAATCATTCACTGTAACAGTGGATCAATCACACGATGAAATGCTTAATTTATTTATGCAAGGCTGTGGGTTTAGACAATGCAGCTACGAAAATTTGTGGAAACTTGAAAATTTTACCCCACAAACAGATAAATGCGCAAACTTCAGATACTGCCAAAACTCTGATGCTAAAGCGATTGCAAAACTATACAACAATGAATTAAAAAACTTATACAAACCTTCTCTGGAACGATCTAAAGAAGAATATAAAGAGCCATTTTTTGAAGGTATGACAAATTTCTACAAAAACAGATATGTACTTGAAGAACCTTCAAATCACAGAATTATAGCATACCTTTCAATAACCACAAATGACAATTACAATTTTATTATTGATATGTCATTAAATGATGGTTATGACATTCCATATGACGAAATTATAAATTTTGCACTGGGAGAAATTTCAAGAAGAAAAACAAAATTCTACGCATTTTTAAAACATCGTCAATACACAAAAAATGCAGATATTTTAGAAAAATATCTGCACGAAAGAAATTTAAACTGCATTCAAACTCAATGTGTTTTGATAAAAGATTTTTACAAACCGATAAAACAAACTGAAAATGCTATTCAAGTATTTTTATTTGGAGAAAATGAACTCGCATCTAACTAGAAAATACCTAAAACCTTAACGGATAATCTTTAGATACACTCCAACCATCATACTGAATTAATGCCCCACAATCAGCAGGTTTTTCTTTACAATGTTCGAGAAGATAAGATCTACTTTTTGTTGATAATTTACCTTCTTCATTTATAAATTGAAGAGGTACATAGACTGAAGGACTTCCTAATTTCATTCTAAAGAGAAATTGATCCCTACCTGCAATATTAGGTTTAGCAGAACAATTATAATCATACCAACCATGAATATTAACATTTGCTGGACCTGTACCTCCCGTTAAAATACCAAAACAAGATCCATCAGAAAAAACATATCTTGAATAATTTAAACCATTTGTAGAGATATCTGCATCTACAGTTATATCAATACATTCTTTAGTACTACATTTCTTTATTCCTTTCATATATTGAAAAAAATAATTATTAAAAAATTCGTCATTATCCTTAAAAGCTTGATCAGTTCCAATACTCTGAGACGCAAAATTCCAAGTAGAGAAATCCCCATTTTCTGCCTGCGAAATTTGAAGAGCGTTCATAAAAGTTGAATAGAATTTTTTTAATCTTACCTCAACAACTTTTTTCTTATGATTTGCAATTAATGTAGGAATAGTCAAAGCTGCAACAACACCAATAATACCTAAAGTAATTAATACTTCAGCGAGAGTAAATGCTTTGTAGGAGCTTAAATTACGCCCCCCCCCCGCATTTTAAAAATACAAGATTTTTTCATACTTATTGCTCCTTTCTTAATTAATACAGATATCATAACAAATTTGAAAAAACTTTACAAGATATATTTTTTCTTTGTGCTAAAATAATTAAAAGAAAAGAGGCGGGATATGAATAAATTAAAAATTTATCTTGATAAAGATATTAAAACAGACTTAATTAAAACAAAAAAAATTGCAATTATCGGTTTTGGCTCTCAAGGTTATGGTCAATCAATGAATTTAAAGGATAGCGGCTGTGATGTTGTATTAGGACTTCGTCTTGGAGGAAAATCTGATATTAAAGCTAGTGATTACGGATTTAAAACTATGACAATAGAAGATGCCGTAAAATATGCTGATATTGTACAAATTCTTATTCCTGATGAAATTCAAGCAAAAATTTATGAAGAACAAATTAAACCGTACTTAAGAAAAGGACAATATCTAATGTTCTCACACGGGTTTAATATTCATTATAAAAAAATTGTCGCACCGGAAGGTGTCAATGTAATAATGGTAGCTCCAAAAGGTCCTGGACACACTGTAAGAAGCGAATATCAAATAGGCAGAGGTGTTCCTTCTTTAATTGCGGTATACCAAGATCCAACAGGAGATTCAAAAGATATAGCTCTATCTTATGCTTCTGCAATAGGTGCAGGCAGAGCCGGAATTATTGAAACAACTTTTAAAGAAGAAACTGAAACGGATTTATTTGGAGAACAAGCTGTTATTTGCGGTGGCGTATCTGCTTTAATTAAAACTGGATTCGAAGTTCTTGTAGAAGCTGGATATTCTCCATATATGGCTTACTTTGAAGTTTTACACGAAATGAAACTTCTTGTAGACTTAATAAATCAAGGCGGACTTGCAGATATGAGATATTCAATATCAAATACCGCAGAATATGGCGATATGACAAGAGGTCCAAAAGTTATTGGCGAAGAATCAAGAAAAGCTATGAAAGATTTATTGAAAGATATTCAAAACGGAGCATTTGCAGATGAATTCTTAAATGAAATGCAAACAGGTTGCAAAAAATTCAATGAATTAAGAAAAGAAAATGCTGACCATTTAATTGAAAAAGTCGGCGAAGAAATCAGATCTTCATTTATTTGGGGAAATGATAATAAAATTATAGACAGAAATAAAAATTAAAAAATATCAGATAAATAAGGAAATAAAATGTTCAGTACAGATGTAGATTATGAAGTTGTAATATTTTCAGTAGGTGATACAAAAGCCGGAACAAAAATGGGAAAACTCCAATTAAGAAATTTGGAAGATAATTCGCTTTTGAATTGTATTTTATGGGAAGAAACCCTCAATCGTTTCGACAGCAAAATTTTCAGGACTGGAAATATTGTGAGAATAGTGTCAGCATCTTTTAATGAAAAATTCAATAATTGTTTGGTATCAACTCTATCTTTAGTAAAAGAAGCCAAAATGGGATTGGACAAACAAGAAAGAGAAAAAGTATATTCTGAAATAATTTCTTATATTGATAAAATTCAAGATGAAAAATTAAATAGTTTTGTAGCGACATATTTTACTCAACACAAAGATTTAATAAAAATTATGCCTGCAGCTAAACTAATGCACCACAACTACATTGGCGGACTGATGGTACATATTTTGGAATGTATTAAATTTGCTGAAATGAATATGAATATGTCTGATTACAAATTTAATCATGATAATATTATTGCAGCTTGCATTCTCCACGATATCGGTAAAATCTTTGAATATACTATTGACTTAGAAACCGGACTTATTGATTATGATGAAAACTTTAGAAAAGAATGGCTTACTCACTCTCAATATGGATTTTCAATCTGTATGAATAACGGTTTTAAAGAAATTGCAAGAATGATTGCAGCTCACCATGGAAGAAGTGATTGGGGAGCAATCATAGACCTGGATCAGAAAGATTTGGAACCTGAATTATATTTTATTCACATTGTAGATAATCTATCTGCAAAATTTGGAAAAATTAATGTTCACCTCTTGGAAGAAAAAGGAGTATAACATTGTCTAAATTAACAGAAAAACATCATTATAAAGGAACACTTATTTGTGTAGAAGGGATTGACGGTTCTGGCAAATCTACACAATTAGCACTTTTGAGAGATTGGTTAAAATCTATCGGACAAGATGTAATTTTTACTGAGTGGAATTCTTCTGAATTAATTAGCCAAACAACTAGACTTGCGAAGAAAAAAAATATGTTATCACCTAGAACATTTTCCCTTTTACATGCAGTTGACTTTGCGGATAGACTAAAACAAGTTATTGACCCTGCATTGAAAGCTGGATTTATCGTACTTGCAGACAGATATGCTTATACAGCATTTGCAAGAGATGTAGCAAGGGGCGTTGATCCAAATTGGGTAAGAAATGTATACAGCTTTGCTATAAAACCTGATTTAGCAATATATTTTGATATTGATCCAAAACATTCTATGGAAAGAATTTGTGCAAATCGAGCTCCAAAATTTTATGAAGCAGGTATGGATTTAAAATTAAGTAATGACCCTTATGAAAGTTATATGATATTCCAAGGAAGAGTAATAAAAGAATATCAAAAAATGGTAGATGAATTTGGTCTAATAAGACTTGATGCAATGGATTCAATACATTCAAAACAAGTCGCAATAAGAGAAATGTTAAAAGAAGTTCTAGCAAACAAAGGAGTAAACTTATAATGGCACAATTTAAAACAAAACACGGATATGAAGGTTTGCTTATTGTAATTGAAGGAACTGATGGATCAGGCAAATCCACTCAATTGGAATTATTAAAAAAATCTATCCAAGCTCAATCATATGGAGTTATGGTATCTGAATGGAAAACTTCAAGATTGATTGCAGGAGTAATTGATGATGCAAAAGAAAGAAACCTTTTGAATGCTACAACATACAGCCTTTTATATGCAGCAGATTTTGCAGACAGATTAGAAAACCAAATTATACCAGCTCTAAAATCTGGTTTTATTGTACTATTAGACAGATATTACTACACTGCATTAGCTAGAGATGTTGTAAGAGGTCAAGATATTGAATGGGTTAAAAATTTATACGACTACGCTCCTGAACCTGATTTGATATTCTATCTTGATATGCCTGTTGATGTCCTATTAAAAAGAATTATTGGAACTACAGGTCTTAACTATTATGAAAGCGGTAGAGATGTCGGTTTCTCAACAGACTTCTACAAAAGTTTTGAAATTTACCAAAATAAATGCTTAGAACAATATGAAAAAATGAAGTCTGAATATAATTTCAAAAGTATTGACGGTACAAAATCTATAGAAAAAATCCATTCCATAATGAACAAAGAAGTTCAAAAAATTTTAGATTCTGGTGTTTTATATTAAAAAATTTAACTAAAAAATAAAATCAGATAATAAAAAAATCTGATTTTATTTTTTTATAAATAAATTAAACATTATAAATATATCTATAATTGTTACTTAAATAAATAAAAATTTACGTTATGAAACATTTTGTTCCACAGAGCATGGTTTATGCTACATTAGAGAATGTAAAGAGAAATATATATAGTTTATAGGAGATTATGAATGTCTGAATATTTGAGCAAAGAAGAGATAAAACAATGGAGAAGCTCATTAGAAAAGATTACATTAGAAGAATTCGCTGCCAGATTAGGGAAGAAAATAGAAGAGGCTAAGCCTACAAACGATTTAATAGACATAGTTTTAAAAGGGAAACCAGTTGTTTCAAATGAAGGAGAATGGAAACAAACTCATGCAGAACGTTTAAGTTCTATCGCAGAAAGAAGTTACGATTTGGAAAGAGATATTGCTCCAAGTCCATTTTCTATTCATAAAATCCACACTCCTGAAGAAACTATTGATACTAAAATTGAAAAACCAAAAACAGAAAAGAAACCTGCAGCTAAAAAGACACCTGCAAAATCTTCTAAAAAAACAGAATCTGTTAAAGCAGAATCTTTAAGAGATGAAGTAAGAATTGTATTCAAAAAAGCTCTTACAGACAGAGAACAAAAAGTATTTGACCACTTTGTTGAAAACAGAGGTAAAATAGTTTATGCAAAAGATTTAGCAGCATTACTTGATTTACCAAGAGATTATGTATACAAATACATAAAAAACTTAAGAGCTAAAATTGATGGTGAAAACCTTCAAAATGCCGACAAAGGCGGATTTATATTAAACTAATAAACATTCAGTCATAATCATTTCACACTAATAAAAGAGCCTCTGAAAAAATCAGAGGCTCTTTTATTATAAATCTTATTTTCTTAAAAGGACATTCATACCTGCTATAAAATAATTTTTTATCTCTGTAAATGATCTTATTCTTGACAACATTTTTAAAATATACAATGGTCGCAAATAAAAACGTTTAATCGCAGATTTATGCAATTCAAAAACTCTTTCTCTTGAAAGATTGTGAGTATTTACAGCCGGGTAATAATAAGCATTTTCAAAAGATGTTTCTTTATCAAATAAATTATGTTCCAAAGCATAATCATAAAATCTTGACCCTGGTAAAGGAGTTGCAGTATAAAAACTTATAAAATCACTATTTAACTCAATAGCGAATTTTATTGTTTCTTCTACAGTTTCCTCTGTCTCCCAAGGTAAACCTATTACAAAATAATTATAAATTCTGATTTTAGCTTTTTTGAAAACTTTCACAGTACGGCGAACATCATTCAGAGTAATTTTTTTACCCATTTTTTCTAACATATATTGAGATCCGCTCTCTACTCCAATACTTACTAATCGACAACCAGACTTATACATTATTTCAGCCATTTCTAAATCCGCAGTATCTGCTCTTGTATTTGCTGACCAAGTGATTTTCAATCCACTATCAATTATTGTTTGACACAATTTCATTGTCCATTCTTTATCAATATTAAAAATATCAGACCAGAACAAGAAATTTTTTATATTGTACTTTTCTACACACTCTTTAATTTCAGCAACAATATTTTCTGGACTACGGCGCCTTACCTTAGCTCCTGAAACAGGTGTTGCTAGGCAGAAAAAGCAATGAAAAGGACAACCGCGAGATACTTTAATAGTAGCTTGAACTTTATTATTATCAGGACGTCTATAAATATTATTATCAACAAGATGTCTTGCTGGGAAAGGTAATGAATCCAAATCTTCAATAAATGGTCTGTTACCGGTAAATTTTACTTCATCATTTTCTTTGTAGTACAACCCTAAAATTTCAGCTTTAGGTTTTTCTTCTAAAATTTCTTTTAATGTATTTTCAGCCTCACCTAAAATACCAAAATCTAATTCATTATGTTCTTTTATAATTCTTTCAGCTAGAGTTAAAAAAGCTGCACCTTTTGCAATTGTAACTACATTAGGACAAATCTCTTTTGCTTTTTTAACAGCGTCTAAATCATGCTCTAATGTAGGAGTCGCAATATTTACAACTAAATAATCAGGATTAAATTCTTTTAAATCTGCTTCATAATCACCATTTTGACTGTAATCATTAATCTTTGCATCAAGCCCTGCTTTTTCAGCGACTGCTGCTAAATACATTAAATCAGTCGGCGGCAATGGTGGAATTACAATAAGATCTTTAGTCGGTTGCTGACAACGATCTTCTCTATTCAAAACGGGTGATGGCGGATAAATTAAAAGAATTCTTTTTTTCATTAAATCTTTTCCTTAACTGTATTTGTAATAACTGCAGCAATAGCCAAACATACTGCTCCAACTAAAAATGCATATTCCCAATGATAATTTATAAAATCAGAACCCATAGCAAAAGAACACTTAGAAATGAACCAAGCTACAAGTGTACATACAAAAACTTGAGGGCCTGCTATAAATATATTAAAAATTCCCATTACAGAACCTTCTGTACCTTTTTTAATAAATTGGGAAAGCATTGCAAAAGGTAATGCACAAATACTTGCCCAGCCAATACCTGCAACACCCATTAATGCAGCTACTGCTTTTGGCTGTTTTGTAAAAAACATTCCTAAATATGCCAAAATCATTGTAATTAAAGATATAATATGAACTTTTTTATTCGAATACTTAGCTGACAAAATACCTATTGGAATTGCAACTAGGAAACAAATTAAATTAAATATCGCAAAACATACAGAAGAAAAGTTTGTGCCATTCAATGTCGCCTGAGCATATAATTCTTTTGTAGATTCTGAAACTGTAGTTAAATCTGGAACGCAATAAATTGTATGCACTGCATATTGTGTAAAAAATATCATCATACACATAGTACCAATCCAAGTAAAAAATTGCATTGTACAAATTTTTGATACTTCTGGAGAAAGTGCAAAGAAATTTTTTACAGCATCAATAAAAGAACCTTCTTTAATTTCAGCAGTTGCAACATCTTTTATAACTTCTTTTTTTACATTATGCTCTTTTATAGTAATACAGGTCCAAATCATACCCAAAGTAAAAGCAAGAGCAGCCATTATAAATTGTGCATTTATTGACATTTGATAACCAAAAGCCCATTTCAAAAACGGAGCAGTCCCAGCAGCTACAACTGAACCTAGCCCAATTGCAAGACTAATATAAGAATTTGCAATTGAATACTGTTCTTCAGGCACAACATCCGGAACTAATGCTCTATAAGGGCCTTGAGCAACATTTACACAAGCATCAATAATCCATATCATAATCGCAGCAATTAAAAGAGCTGTTAATGGAGGCAAATTAACACCTGTAAAATTGTGCAAAAAATCTGCGACAGTTGCAGAATTTGGAAAAATCCACAAAGCTAAGGAAGCTAATAACGCACCACCTAATAAATAAGGTCTTCTTCTGCCTAACGGAGAAATAGTTTTATCACTTAATGCACCAACTAAAGGTTGAACAACCATACCTGTAAAAGGTCCAGCAAGCCATATTAGACCATATATAAAAGGTGATGCACCAAGACCTTCTGTTACAGGTCCAGATAAAATTATTCTCATTTGCCAAGCAAATTGCAAACCGAAAAAGCCCAATGCAAAATTTAAAAATTGAGCAGTAGTAAATTTTTTTAAAACGTTATTCTCTTCCATTTAAATATATCTCCCCAAATAATTATCTGTATATACAAAAATACACGCAACATAAGTCATAGTCAAGCAAAAAATACTTGACAAATTAAAAATAATAATAAATAATATATAAAAAATATGGAGGTTGAAAAATGTTTATTCAAGAAGCTTTGAGAGTGCCCCCCCCCCGCAAAACATAGATTATTCTAAGGGCTTCACGCTTGCGGAAGTTTTAATAACTTTAGGGATTATTGGAATTGTTGCATCAATGACAATGCCTACATTAATTCAAAATTACCAAAAGAAAGAAGCTGCAATAAGACTAGAACAAGCATACTCTATTATTTCTCAAGCAGTTAAAATGTCTGAATTAGCAAATGGTCCAATTGAATATTGGGAAATAAGTAAAACTAACGATTCTGGAGATACAACTACAACCAAAAATTTTGTCGAACATTATATAACACCATACATAAAAAATATAAATTCGATACAAATGAAAACATCTGGAATGCCATATGAATATTATTATTACACAAGAAATGGGAAACTTGTAACAGGAGGAGGTCATACTCATTATAGTTTAGCTCTTGTAAATGGAATTTACTTACATTTTAATGCCACATATGAATCATCAAACAAAATCGGTATAAGAATAGATACTAACGGAGAAAAAAGACCTAATATTATAGGTAGAGATACGTTTTTTGCAACAATATATCCCAAATTTGAATTATATGGAACAGGAATGACCAGAAATCAATTGTTTAATCTGTGCAAAAAAGAGGATTATAATTCTCAAAAAAACTGTAGTGGATTAATACAGGCTGACGGTTGGGAAATAAAAAAAGATTATCCTTGGTAAATAAAAGCTCTCAAAAATTTGAGAGCTTTTTAATTTATTTTTTATTTACAACTGCATCTATTAAACCTTTAAACAACGGATGTGGATGTTCTGGTCTTGACTTAAATTCAGGGTGGAATTGACAAGCAACAAACCAATCAAGTTTTGGCAACTCTACAACTTCTGCTAACATTCCATCAGGCGACATTCCTGAAAATACTAATCCTGCATCTGCAATTTGTTGTAAATATTCATTATTTACTTCATATCTATGTCTGTGGCGTTCTGAAATTTTTTCTTTTCCATATGCTTTTTGAGCTTTAGAGCCTTTTTTCAAGATACAATCATATGCACCTAATCTCATTGTACCGCCATATCCATGGACATTTTTTTGTTCCAACATTAAATCTATAACAGGATTTTGAGCATTTTCATCAAATTCTTTTGAATTTGCATCTTTAATACCTACAACATTTCTTGCATATTCAATAACAGCACATTGCATTCCTAAACATAATCCTAAGAATGGCACATTATGTTCTCTTGCGTAACGAATTACGTTTAATTTTCCTTCAATACCTCTAACGCCAAAACCTCCAGGTACAACTACAGCTTGCACATCTTTCATTAATTCTTTACAATCTGCATAATCTATACATTCTTCAGAATTTATCCATTTTATTTCTACTTTTACATCATCTGCATAACCAGCATGTTTTAAAGATTCTACAACAGAAATATAAGCATCTGATAATTTTGTGTACTTACCTGCAATTGCAACTTTAACTGTACCATGCGGATTTTTAATATTTTCAACAAGTTTTTCCCAACTTGATAAATCAGCTTTTCTATCTTCTATCCTCAACATATCAAGAATAACACCAGCCATATTTTGCTGTTCTAGTGCAAGAGGAACTTCGTAAATACTTTTCATATCACGACATTCTATTACAGCCTCTTTAGGTAATGAACAGAATAGAGCCAATTTTTCTTTTTCAGTTTTTGGAATAGGTTTTGTAGTACGACATACCAAAATTTCAGGTTGAATACCGTAACTTCTCAACACTTGAACACTATGTTGAGATGGTTTGGTTTTTAATTCCCCTGATGTTGGCAAATATGGAAGTAATGTTGTATGAACTGATACAGCATTTCCTATACCAACTTCTGTTTTAAATTGTCTAATAGCTTCAATAAAAGGTAAACTTTCAATATCCCCAATTGTTCCACCAATCTCAATCAATTGAAAATCTGGTTTAAATTGTTTTGTAGCACCTAAAATTCTTGATTTAATTTCATTTGTAATATGAGGAATTACCTGAACTGTCGCACCTAAATAATCGCCGCGACGTTCTTTTTCTATAACTGTTTGATACACACTACCAGATGTTACATTATTGAATTTTCCTAAAGATGTATCAGTAAACCTTTCATAATGACCTAAATCCAAGTCTGTTTCAGCACCATCATCTGTCACAAAAACTTCACCATGCTGAAAAGGGCTCATAGTACCAGGATCTACATTTATATAAGGATCAAATTTTTGGTTAATTACAGAAAAACCTCTTGCTCTTAGTAAGCGCCCCAAAGAAGCTGCAATAATCCCTTTTCCTAATGAACTAACAACTCCACCTGTTATAAAAATATACTTAGTCATTTTTCACCTCAAAATTTAAAAATAATACACACGAGAAAATAAAATTTAATTTCTCTTTACACACTTAACCCCAATATAAAATATTAATATTAAAATCTACATAGAATAAATCTATGTAGACTTTAATAAAACTAATTAATTTTTGGAACTTTAAAAAATCCGTTTTCTTCTTCAGGAGCATTAGCCATCAAATCATCCTTACTAATTTCCTGAACAACTTTGTCTTCTCTCATTACATTACAAAAATCTATAACTTGTGTCATAGGTTTTACGTTAGAAGTATCAACTTCATTCATTTGGTCAACATACTTTAAAACATCACCTAACTGTTTTGTATATAATTCTTTTTCTTCTTCTGTTAATTCTAATCTTGCAAGTTTTGCAACGTGTTCTACATCTTTTATCGTAATCATAATTCTACTCCATTATTTTATTATGGTAACACAAAAATTTTTCATGCAAAAAATTATTACATAAATTTAATGATTTCTAAAATAAAAAAGTTATGTTATAATACTAATATTATTGGAGATAATTTTGTTGGAGAGTAAAGAAAAAAAAGTTGAAGACCTAGATGAGCAAATTCTCATTTACAAAGAATGTAAAGATGAGAAGAAAAAGCGCATGCTCCATATCAATATTGTCGAAAACGGGATGTTCCTTGTAAAAAAGATTGCAGGAAATATTTCTGCTCAATCAGGGATTTCAAATGAAGACTTAGTACAAGTTGGTTCAATTGGATTAATAAAAGCTATTGAATTTTTCAATCCTGATAAAAATACAAGATTTAAAACTTATGCCTCTTATTTTATCAGAGGAGAAATAAAACATTATCTAAGAGACAAAGCTTCTATAATTAAAGCACCAAGAGAATTACAAGAATTAGTATTTAAAATAAGCACAGCAGTAAAACAATTAAAAGAAGATGGTTTTGAAGATCCTACAGAAGAACAAATAGCTCAAACAGTAGGTGTTCCTGTAAAGAAAATACATGAAGTAATGGAACTTGAACTTTGCAAAAGTACATTATCATTGGATCAAGCAATATCATCAGTAGATGATGATGATTTAACACTTATTGATAAAATTCCATCAGGCGACTACCAAGAATTTATGAATTCTTATGAAAATAAACTTATGTTAGCTGCTGCAATAAAAAAATTACCAAAAGACTTACAAGAAATTGTAGAAATGAGTTACTATCAAGACTTAAATCAAAGAGAAATTTCTGAGAAAATAAATATTTCTCAAATGCAAGTTTCTAGAAGGCTAAAAAAAGCCTTAAGTAAAATGTACGAAATCATAAAATCTAAAGACGATAATTAAATCAAGGAGACATAAAAATGGGAGCATTAATTGCTATTTTAGCACTGGTATTTGTAACAGGGCTATGTATTGGAAGTTTTTTAAACGTTGTAATTTTAAGAACATTAAGCGAAGAATCAATTGTATTCCCCGCATCAAAATGTCCAAAATGTCAAACACCACTAAAATGGTGGCATAATATTCCAGTTTTTTCTTACATATTTTTAAGAGGAAAATGTGCTTTCTGCAAAGAACATATTAGCATTCAATATCCTATTATTGAATTATTAACAGGTATAATATTTACATTATTATTTATGAAATTTGGAATAAGCATTAATACATTATTTTCTTGGATAGTTTCTGCTATCCTGATTGTAATAGCTGGAACTGATATTAAAGAAAAAGTTGTCTATGACATACATACATACACACTTATTGGGGTAGGCTTGATATATGCAATAGTTGTAACAGCACTTTCTTTTTACCAATTACACGCTGCAGGCACACCTATTGAATTCACAAAATTCTTAATACTAAATAACCCAATATCTAATTCCCTTTTAGGAATGATTGCAGGAGCACTAATTCTTGAAATATGTGCAAGAGCCGGATATCTATTTGCAGGAACAAGAGCATTTGGAGAAGGTGATACCTTTATTGCAGCTGGTCTTGGAGCACTTTTTGGCTGGAAAACATTACTTATAGTACTAGCTCTATCTGTATTGATCCAAGTAATAATCTTTCTACCAATTTTCATTAAAGGATTAGTAAAAAACAAAGAGTGGAAAACTCTAATTTCTTTTACAGTATTTACAATATTTGCAATTGCTTTTTATACATTGCAACATTTAAGAATAATTACTGTTGATAATACAATTTTATACATAGGCCTTGCATTAATACTAATAATATTAGGTATTATATCTTGTATATTAATATTTAAAGGACTTAGAGAACACCCTGAAAATAGAACTTATATGCCATTTGGACCAGCTATGGTAGCAGCTGCATTCATTGCACTAATTCTATAAAAACATATTTTATATCACATAAAAAACTCACTAATTTTATCATTAGTGAGTTTTTTATTTTTTAATTAATTATATTGAAAGAATTTTTAAAGCTTCTTTTAAAATTTCTTCAGCTGAGGCTTTGTCATTTAATATTGTAACAGCTTTAGATATAGCATCTTGAATTTCTGCACGTTCATATCCTAATGAAACAAGTACCATTTGAGCATCTTCAACAGCTTGATTATCAACTTTTACAGGAGTAATAGATGTAATTTTTATAAGTTCTTTAGCTTGATAATTCATAAGCTTATCTTTTAATTCCAAAATAATCTTTTGTGCTAATTTTGGACCAACACCTTTCGCCCTCGTAATTTCTTTATAATTTCCATCAATTACAAAACCAATAAGTTCTGAAGATTCAAATTCATCTAAAAGAGTAAGAGCCATTTTAGAACCTACGCCTGATACAGAAGTTAAAATATTAAATATATCCCTATCCTCTTTATGTAAAAAACCGCAAAGACTCATTTTATCTTCTCTATGCAAAAGCACAGTATAAATCTTAATATCACCATCGGGAATTTCATTAAAATCTCGTGTAGTAATTTCTAAAAGATACCCAATACCCGCTGTTTCTACAGTAACAAAAGTTCCTTTAGTTGAATTTATTTTTCCTGCAACAATTCCTTTTATATAATCGTACATTAATTTTCCCTCAAAGTTCTTCTGATCACTGCTATATCTTGATCAAGATCTTTATTAGTTTTTAAATCATCTCTTATTTTTTCATATGAATAAAGCATAGTAGTATGTTTCTTTTTGAAAAACTCCGCAATGCTTTCAAAACTTTTTTGAGTAATTTCACGTGCCATATAAACTGCAACATGACGAGCAGATGAAACTCTTTGATTTCTTGCAGAACTTAAAAAATCACTCAATGATACACCATAATAGTCACCAACAGCACGAGCGACTTTTTCAATTGTAATTTCTTGTTTCATACTCTCACAATTTAAAACTTTTTTAGCAAATTCAAGAGTTAAATCAGTCTTTTCAATATCAGCATAAGCACTTACTTTATTAAAAGCACCCTCTAACTCTCTGACATTATTAACAAAATTTTTTGCAATATATTCAAACACATCAAAATCAGCTTTTAAATTAACTTGATCTGCCAAATTTTTCAAAATTGCAACACGAGTTTCAAAATCAGGAGGTGTAATATCAACCATAAGTCCCATTTCAAAACGTGTTCTCAATCTGTCAGGAAGAGTTGGAATATCTCTTGGTAATCTATCAGAAGTAATTACAATTTGCTTATTTTTGTTATGTAAACTATCAAATGTATGGAAAATTTCTTCCATAGTATATGTCTTACTTTCCAAAAATTGAATATCATCAATCAAAAGCACATCAACATTTCTATACTTTTGACGAAATTTATCCATACGGCTGTTTCTATCATTTCCTCCGCATTGAATATTTTTAATTAATTCATTTACATATTCTTCTGTTTTTATATACTTAACCCTTAATTTTGGTTTGTTGAATATAATATAATGTCCAATTGCTTGCATTAAGTGGGTTTTTCCCAAACCTGATGCACCGTAAATAAATAACGGATTATATTTTTTTGCAGGATTTTGAGCTACTGTGAAAGCTGCAGCATGAGCAAATCTGCTATTTTCTCCAACAACAAAATTTGAAAATTTGTATTTCAAATTAAGATTAGCAGAAGATTGCATTTGAGCCAAATTATCAATAATTTTGCTTTCTTCTGATTCCGGCAAAGCTCTTTTAGCTTTTTGTAATTCTTTTTTCTTTTCTTTTTGATATTTATCTGCTAATTCTGCATCAAATGTAATTTGATATGCAACTTCTTTGCCAATAACTTTTTTTAATGCCCCTAAAATCTGACTATCATAATTTGCCTTAATCACTTGAGGAGCAAGAGAATGAACAGTTGCGAGAAAAAATATATCTCCATCAAAATTTGCAGGCTCTAATGCATCCATCCACATTTGAAACGCAGGGGCTGGTACGTTTTCCTTTAAGTTATTTTTTACTTCACTCCAAAGATTTTTTACTTCCAAAATATCCATATAATAATTTTACTATAAAAATAATTTGTACAACACAACAGCACAAGAAACTGACAAATTTAAAGATTCAACATTCGATGCCATTTCAATTTTAACCTCTTTTGTTGAAAAATCAATCAATTCTTGAGACAATCCATCAGCTTCAGATCCAAACATTACAAGCATTGGCTCATGTATTTTAATATTTTTCAAATATTCTGTTGCTCGAGGTAATGTAGCAACTCGTTCAAATTTTTCAAATAAAAATTTTAATTCAGAAAATTCATTGATATACACAACAGGAATTTTCCAAAGATTACCAACTGATGAGCGAACACATTTAGGGTTATATAAATCAGTACATTCACTCCCGTATAAAACAACTGCATCAGCTCCAAAGGCTGTTGAAGTCCTTAAAATTGTACCTAAGTTTCCTAAATCTTTTATATTTTCCAAAAGAACAACTTTTTTTACATTTTTCAAATCTGCAGTTGAATAAATTTTCTTAAAAGCTACACCAACAGCATCAGGGGCACTATCTGTTGTTGATATTTTCTTTAATACAGATTCAGTTGTAATAATTATTTTTTCTCCAAGATATTTATACAATTCAGCTTTTTCTTTTAAGACAAAAACATATTCAATATCAACACCTGCTTGATATGCTTCTTCTATACATTTCATACCTTCAAGTAGGAATTTATTTTCTTTGTCACGATATTTTTTTTGCTGTAATTTAACGGTTTGTTTTACCAAATCATTATTAACACTTGTAATTTCCTGCATTGTTATAAAACCTCAAATTCTTTAAGCCATTCTTTTTCTTGCTCTGTTAACATTGAAAAATCTATCAATTTCTTTTCATAATTCATATGAACAAAAGATTTGATTTTACCATCTTTCATATAGCAAGAATTTTCAAGTCTTACACCAAAATAATCTTCATTATAAAGTCCTGGTTCAATTGTAAAACACATGTTATTTTTAATTTCAACTTTTGCCATTTCATTCTTGCTCAAATTCGGCGGATACTCATGTACACTGACACCAATTCCATGACCTAAACCATGATTAAATACAAAACCGTCAATTTCATTTTCTGAATATATTTTTCGAGCTAGATTATCAATATCATAACCAACTTTTAAATCAGAATTATATGCATTCAAAAACATTTTTAAAACAGTTGTATAAACTCGTTTTTGCAATTCAGAAGGATTACCTTTTACAAAAACTCTTGTAATATCAGTTGCCAAACCTTGCTCATAATATGCACCGCAATCAATTAAAACAAGGCTGCCATCTTTTAAAATTTCATCTTTTGAACACTTTGAATAATGAGCTAAAGCAGAATTTTTATCTTTTGCAACAATTGATTTAAAACTCAAACTCTTTGCACCAAAACGCTTAAATTCTTTTTCCAACTGCTCTGCAATATCGTATTCTGATATATTATCATTATTTTCAATATAATCCCGAATTGCTTTAACTGCCATATCAGTTCGTTTAAAAGCATCGATATAATGATTAATTTCATCATCAGTTTTTACTGATTTCATCAATTTTATAGGACTATCAGATAATATCTCAACTTTTTCGCCAATTAATTTATAATCATAAGCATTAATTGTCGATTTATCTACATAAATTTTACCGTTATAACTTTCGACAAAATCATCAATATCATCCAATAAACGAGCTCTACCTGCTAAAATTACAGCTTTTCCTCTTATTTTAGAAGAATAATTTTTTGAAAAATCTCTCAAGTTAAATAAATAAGAAACTTCTTCTAAATTAGTAATTAAAACAGCACCATCAATATCAATATCTTTTATTTTGTCTTCGACAGAGACACCATCAACTTTTACGATATTTGAATTATCATAATCAATTGTTTTATCTAAAGGATCATTATTAAAATACTTTAACTTAACACCATTTTTTTCAAGATATTCAACACGAGTTTGAGAATTTTTCTTTGCAAAAATTCCTAAAGTTTCATTTTGAGGAATTTTTTTTATTAGCTCATCTAAAAATGTTTGACCGGTCTGCAATTTAACAACAGATACAATATCATGATTAACCTCTAAATCAGCCTGAATATGGTATCTACCATCAACAAATAAATAAATATCTTCAAAAGTGACTAAAACA
>CALVEU010000010.1 GCA_944326635.1 Candidatus Gastranaerophilales bacterium
ATCTTATCTTTAACATTTGGGTTTGGATGTACAGGAATAACAAAAGTATGATCTTTATATTTTTCTGTTAAATGTTCAATAGCATCTAGAATTCTATCTATTCTTTCTCCGTGATTTTCGCGTCTATGCGCTGTAATTAGTACTAGTTTATCATCAACTTTTATATTTTCATTTTCAAAATACAGTCTTGCACTATCTAAGGTTCTATCAGAAAGACAGAATAAGGCATCAATTACAGTATTACCAACTACAAAAATTTTATCATCAGAAATATTTTCTTTTAAAAGAGCCTGCCTATTCTTTTCAGTTGGTGCAAAGTTAAGAGCTGCAACTCTTGATGTCATTTGGCGCATAACCTCTTCTGGAAATGGCTCATAGATATCATAAGATCTAAGGCCAGCTTCTACATGATATACTGGTATTTTTCTGTAATAACTTGCCAAAGCGCCACATAATACAGTCATTGTATCGCCTTGTACAATTGTCGCATCAATATTATGCTCCTCAAATACTTTATCAAGAGCACTCAAAATTCTTGTTTGAACTCCAGATAATGTCTGATTAGGTTTCATACAATCTAAATTCAAATCAGCTTGAAGCCCAAAATACGCAAGAGTTTGATTAGATAACTCTTTTTGCTGCTCAGTATTACAAACTATAACATTGTATTTCTCAGGGTATTTCTTTAATTCCAAAATTATTGGAGCTAATTTTATAACCTCTGGTCTAGTACCAAAAACAAATAATATATTTTTCATAATTATAATTTTAGTATAAAAATATTCTTATGCAATTATGTAACAATATTTATTACCGAATAGGGGAATTTATAATTCATGTAAGGATTTATAATTAAGACAAAGGAGAAAATAAATGATTGAATTATATATTCTAGAGACATGTCCATTTTGTAGAAAAGTAATGGAATTTTTTGATGACAACAACATAAAATATGTGAAAAAAAATATTTTAGAAAAAGAAAATCTTGATAAATTAGTAAAAAAAGGTGGCAAACAACAGGTTCCTTTTTTAGTAGATACTGATAACAATAAATTTATGTATGAATCTGATGATATTATTAAATATGTGAAAAATAAGGGATAATATGTTTTATAATTCTTTTAAAAATAACGAATACAATAATTGTACAGCCAAAGGAGCTTGTTCTGTATCTCCAAATATATCTTCTATGCAAGAAGTTATGTTTATAATACTTAGACAAATTTCTTACTATTTACTTAAATTAATTGAATTTGATATTTATAAAAATGAAATCATTAAGGATTTAATTTTTGAAATATCGATTATTGATGGAGCTAAAGACCTATCAGAAGTACAAATTCTAAATTCTTTTTCAAAACAATATTTAAATTTGGTAAATTGCCGAAAAGAATATTTAAATATATGCAAAGAAAAAAAGAGTAATTGTGCTGATTTAAAAAATCTTATAAAATTATCACCAAAAACAAGTCTAGCAACTATTCTAAAAAAAGGTGATAAAGAATTTATACATAAGTATAAAAAACTAAATTTTAATCAAAAGTATTATGCAGAAATTCTTTTAGCTCTTATAAAAAGTGTATCTATTAACCTAAGTAATTTATATGATTTTAATTCAGATTTCTATAATATAGCAAAAGAAGTTTTAATATCACTTAATTTATTTAATTCTAGTAGAGTTTCAACTGAAAAATTTAAAGAACAAATGCATGAACTTGCAAAATGTGATGTAAAATTACTGGAGTTAATTAGTGTCGAGCAGGTTGATTATTTTGGAGAATTAACTCAATCAAAAGTTTCCTATTCAACAAGGCCTAACAAAGCAATCCTCGTTTCTGGCTCTAATTTAGAAGATTTGAAATTAGTTCTAGAAAGTGTAAAAAATAAAGAAATAGATGTATATACAAATGGAAATCTTTTAATAGCACACGCATTCCCATATTTTAAAAATTCTAAAAATTTAATAGGACATTATGGAAATGGTTCTTTTAATACAATTTTAGACTTTGCAACGTTCCCAGGAGCAATTTTATTAACAAAAAATGAAGCTCAAAATATTGAATATCTTTATAGAGGAAGATTGTTTACAACAGATGATATTGCTCCAAAAGGTGTTGTAAAAATTGAAAATAATAACTTTAATCCACTAATTGAATCTGCAATTCAAGCAAAAGGTTTTGCTAAGGGACAGCAAAGAAATTCTGTAATTGTTGGTTACGACGAAAAAACTCTAGAAAAAGAGATTAATCGCATAGTAAATTTAAATCCTACAAAAATTTTCATAATTGGGCATACTGAAATAACAATGGATGTAAAAGAATATTTTAAAAAATTCTTTTCGCTAATGCCTCAAAATGCATTTGCAATATCATTCTCTTATGACCCAAAATTAAGTAATGTTTTAGCTCTTAATTTAGTAAATGATTATGCTTTGATATATAGGACACTAAATAAAATATTCAAAAAAATTCCTATTAATTCTGAAAAGTTAGCATTCTTTCTAACTAAATGTGATGTTAACTCTTTGTCAAATATAATTAATTTAAAGAATATGGGGGCTAAAAATATCTTTTTATCTGATTGTCCGCCATTAGTAATAAATCCAGCAATTTTACACGCTTTTACTAAGTTATTTGAAATTAATAAAATATCAAACCCAAAAGATGATTTAGCATTATTAGGATAGAAAATAAAAAACGAGACTCGAATTTGTCAAGTCTCGTTTTTTTAATATTTAAATTAAATATTAATATCTGTAATGAGCAAAAGCTTTGTTAGCTTCAGCCATTTTGTGAGTATCTTCACGTTTTTTGCAAGCAGCACCTGCGCCATTTGAAGCGTCAATCAATTCGTTAGTTAATTTATCAATAAATGATTTACCACCACGTTTTTTAGCAGCTTCAATTAGCCAAGATGAAGCTAGAGCAAATCCTCTATCAGCTTTAACTTCGATAGGTACTTGATAAGTAGAACCACCGATACGTCTAGCTTTTACTTCTAACAATGGAGTTGCATTTGTCATTGCTTTTTGGAAGATTTCAAGTGCTTTTTCTCCAGTTCTTTCTTCTATTTTTACTAATGTAGCATAGAAGATTTTTTCAGCTAGAGACTTTTTACCACGTCTCATAATTCTGTTAATAAATTTAGAAATATCAACACTGTTATATACTGGATCTGCTAAAGGTATTCTTTTAGCTGGTTTAGAACGTCTAGACATTATTTCTTACCTCCTTTAGCATTTTTCTTAGCACCATATTTAGATCTGCTTTGAGCTCTGTTTGCAACACCTGCAGTATCTAAAGTACCTCTAACGATGTGGTATCTTACACCAGGAAGATCTTTAACCCTTCCACCTCTGATTAGAACAACACTGTGTTCTTGTAAGTTGTGACCAATACCTGGGATATATGAAGTAACTTCAAATCCGTTTGTTAATCTAACCCTTGCAACTTTTCTTAAAGCTGAGTTTGGTTTTTTAGGGGTTGTTGTATAAACCCTTGTACATACTCCACGTCTTTGAGGACAATCCATCAATGCTGGAGATTTTGTTTTGTCAATTAGCTTTTTACGTTCTCTGCGAACTAGCTGGTTAATTGTAGGCATTTTTTTCTCCTTTTTTTTAGTAACTACATCGGCAAAATCATATCCTGAAACCCTTACGCATTCCGGTTATGACTGGACTATTGAAATAATAATTATTCCCTTACGCCCTATTTTTACCTCACTCTGTGAAAATTCAGCACAAAATTCCGACTATGAGTGTAATTTTATTAAACTACAGGCATAATTGATTGTCAATAAATCTTGCAATTATGTTAATATTGCTATATAATTTTTGTATGAAGAAAGAGATTAAAGATAAATTATTTGAAGTTATTAGTTTTTTTATATGTTTAGCTGTTCTTTTGGCTATTGCATATTTCTCAGGTTTTATTAAAGGTTTTGCTATTGAAGACTTTCAAAATGCTTATAATAAAGTCGTTTATAATATTATGAATTCAGCGTCTAAAAATAGCGAAAAAACAGATCTATTTAACACAAATAATGGTAGTGGAAAAAATATTACAACATATAAAAATTATCATCCTATGAGAATCCCTGAATCTGTATTGAGAGCTGTTAAAGCTTCTAGATCTTGGGAAAATGTTTTTAATTCAAATAAAAAAGTTGTCTTCTATATTTACAGTGACTCACAAGAAGATTTTCATAACTCTGTAAGTAACTATCTGTCAACAAGCTCAAAATCAAGTGCCTATAAGCTTGTAGCATATACTGATAGCAGATTTGACAGTTTACATTTAGGAGATATTGGACCATCAAAAATTTGTAACAGCTTAGAAGAATGTAACGCTCAAAGGCAAAGGGCTACAGATTATACTACCCTATCAGAATTTATGAAACAATGTGGAAAATATATGTGTATTATAAACCCACAAGAAAATCAGTATATAAAACTTAAATCAAAAAACTCTGGTCAAGCTGTTAAAATGATTTATGATTTAATTAATTGGTAACATTAGTCAGTTAATTTAAAATCACCATTTTTCTTAATGTGTTCGACCAATCCACCATCACTTAGCAATTTAATCATAACAGGAGGTAATGGTTCTATTGGTATAATTGCACCATTAGTTAAATCAGTTAAAATCCCTTTTTCAATATCTAAATCAAGTTCATCCCCAGCATCAATAGCATCAGTATCTGCTTCTATTGCAAGTAGACCAATATTAATAGCATTTCTATAAAATATTCTTGCAAATGATTTTGCAATCACAGCACCTACTCCTGCAATTTTGATAATTTGTGGAGCGTGTTCTCTAGATGAACCAAGCCCAAAATTTGATCCACCAACTACAAAGTCCCCTTTTCTCATAGAACTCGCGAAATTAGGATCAGCATCTTCAAGCACATGTTTAGCAAATTCAGGCAAATTAGACCTTAAGTGAAATAATCTACCTGGAGCTATGTGGTCAGTTGATATGTTATCACCAAATTTAAATGCTTTTCCTCTCATAATATTCTCCTTTTAATTTTATCTGTACAGTTAAAGAACAAAAAGTACTGCTTTGTTCTTGATTATACTACAAAATAGTGATATAATACAAAAAGTGAGGTAAAATTATGTATTTTGATAGAAAATGTAAAATAACTTTTATATGTAATGGAGCAACAATATATAGTGAAGATGACAGATTTACTGATTCTGAGACATATCCTCCGCTTAATGACGCTGGTCAGGAGGAAATTGAAAGAATCTGTGACTTTTTAAAGAAAAGAGGGATTAAAAACGACAAAATTTATACATCACCAGCTTTACGTTCTACACAATCTGCAGCAATGATTGCAAAGTTGTTTAAACAAGATTTTGAAATTGTTGAAGATCTTCATCCAAGAAAATGTGCCGATTTTAATGGGTTAACATTTGAACAAGTTGATGAAAAATACCCTGACGCTCTAGATAAATTGATTAATTCGCCAGAAATTGCAGTCCCAGAGAATGCTGAAAGTATTACAGATTTTATTAATCGCGTTAATTTTTCTTTAAATAAAATAATTGAAGAGAATTTAGGAAATAGAATTATTATCGTAACTCATAAAGATATAATTAAGGCTGCAATAATATCAGCACTAAATATTCCTCATAGTTCACTACATAGAATATATGTTAAATCTGGAAGTGCAACACAAATAAGTTATTATGAAAAGTGGTCAAGCCTTGTATATTCAGACTATACACCTGTTATCTAGAACAAATTAATTTTTGATTTTCTTGAATTAGAAACTCTTTATCTGGATTAATTTCTATAAAATCCCATGGAAGTTCTTTTTCAAAAGAATAATTATCAGTAGCAAAAGAATCAGAATTTATTTTTAATTCTTTTGCTGCTTTTTTAAATGCTCCCAATTTGCCACCATATTTGTATGCTTTAAATATTAAATCATTTAGAGAAGCATCACCACGGGAAAGAACAGTTTGCCAATAATCCCATTTTATACTTGATACATGGGCAGTAATTCCAAGTTTATGCAACTCTTTTTTTAAGAAATTACTTTTTTCTTCTAAAGATTTTGTATTCTCACGTCCACACCACTGGAATGGGGTATGCGGCTTTGGAACAAAACTTGAAAAACCGAATGAAATATCAAATCCTTTGTTTTCTTTTTTTAATTTCCTTGCTAATTCTATTATTTCAAATAAATCTTCTTGAGTTTCTGTTGGTAAACCTATCATGCCATAAAATTTTAATCCTTTAAGCCCATTATCACGGGCAATTTTTACAGCATCAAAAATTTGTTCTTCAGTTAAATTTTTATTTATAACCTTTCTAAGTCTATCACTACCTGCTTCTATAGCTAAAGTTGAATTTTTTTGACCAGCTGCAACAAGTGTTTTTACTACATCTGGAGTGATAGCATCAACTCTTAGTGATGATACACTCATTTCTATTTTTTCACCATTTTGTATTTTGTTATAAATATATTTGCAAACATCATGAAAATGGGGATGTGCACTAATTTGAGCTCCTAAAAGTGCTATTTTATTCGTATAATTAAGTCCTAAGTCAATAGTTTTTAATAATTCATCATAAGGAACACAACGTAGCGGTAGATTCAAATAAGAAGCTAAGCAGAATCCACATCTGTTTGCGCAGCCTCTAGACATTTCCAAAATAAATGTATCCTTAAAAAAAGCATTCTCACTTAACACTGGAGTATATATGCATTCAGACAACTTTTTTGTAAGTTTTTTTACTTTTTTAGGATATTTAGGTACATATACTCCTTCAATTTCAGATAAATGTTTTAAGATATAATCTTTTGTTTTATCTTGATTAGATTTGCAAATATCTATTACTTTTAAGTTTACATCTTCACCATCACCAATAATAAAAAAGTCAAAAAAATCCTTATATGGTTCTGGGTTTGCAGATACAACAGGACCTCCTGCAAAGATTAATGGAAACTTATCTCTCTCCTTTGCTTTTAGAGGAAGATTATATTTTTCAAGCATTGAAAATATCGTCAAGAAATCCATATCAAAAGAAAAAGAGAAACCAAATACTTTTACATCAGATATATTATACTGTGTATTTTCAGTATCAGAGCATATTCTTTCAATATTAACCCCTTCTATTTCATCAATGGTTTTAAACATCCACAAATAGCCTAATGAAGACATTGAAAAAGAATAAATTCCAGGAAACCCCATCCACATGACAAAGTCAGTATTTTTTGAATTTATTCTATTATATAAAAATTTTTCATTACTCATCAGTTTCTTTTGCCTTTAAATTCATTGGAGCTAAATATAGTTCATCGATTAAAACACATACAGTTGCTGCTAATGCTGGTGATAAAATTACGCCCCAAAAGCCTAAAAATTGTTCGGCTAAAAATAGGGCTAAAAATATCATTAAAGGGTGTAATTCCATTAACTTTCCAAATAATACAGGTCTTACAACATAATTTGATATTTGTTGAACTAACAAGAACCCTAATATTATCAATACAATTTTTACTAGACCTGTCGGATATGCTACCAATATTATTATCCCAAGAGCAATAGTCGGTCCTAAAATTGGAACAATATCAAGGATTCCTGTAATTAATCCTAAAAGTGTAGAATATTCTATCCCTAAAATTACTAACACAACAGCCATCATTAGTCCTACAGCTGCCATAGATATAATTTGTGCTCTTACATATCCCCCGACTTTATTACTAATATTTGATAAAATCTCGTCAGCTTTATCTTTCAAGTCTGGTGGGAAAAATTCTAAAAATTTCTTTTTTAAATAAGATTTGTCAACAAGAATATAGTATACAATCATTGTCAATGCAACAGTAACCATTACAACTTGGAAAGCTGTCACTGTAAAATTCCAGGATTGATTAACAAGACCCTGAGCAAAAGAAGAAGAATTTCCTAAAATTGTTTGTGGATCAAACATATCTGGCAATTTATGACCATATATTTCAGTATTAAATAAAAAATTTGTAACATCAGTTACCTTATCAGGTAAAGTAATTAAAAAAGTTTTTATTTCTTTATATGCAACAAAAATTATTGGTATAAATAGCGCAATAATTGCTAAAATAGAGCTAAGCAAAACTATTGAAGATGCAGCTGTCCTATTTTTCATTTTAACCATTAATTTAGTAACATAAGGATTTAGTGCACAAGCAATTACATATGCACCAAAAAATAACATTAGTATTCCAACAATTTTTGGGAATATTAAAAGTATTATAATAACTAAAATTGCAAAAATTAAATTTTTTGTTGTAAAAAGTCTTTTACCTAGCATAAATTCTCCTTTAAAAGCATTTTATCAAGAAATAATTATTAATGCAATTTGTTAAATCGGGTAATATTTTGTAAAGATATGTTAACAAAAATTTTAATTTAAGCAATTTAAACTAAAATATATACTTTATATATTTACGAGGACTAAAAACAAAGGATACTAACATGGGTTTTCTATCAGGCGCATATGGTAAATTAATGGCCGGGAAACTTGTCAGACAGATTCAATATGAACTGACAGGTGTCCAGAGTCAATTGCGCCGTGTTACCAAAGAAGTCGGTAACATGGAAAAGATGTTTACTGCCCAAGAAAGAAACATGAAAGCCCAAATGCAATCACAAATGAATTCTTCAGTATTTAGTTTAATGCAAGGTTCTGGATTTGGAGCTTTTGATCCATCAAATATGGCAGGAGTTACAAGCGGGATGTCTCAAGAACAATTCTCACAGTATTCAATGTACAACCAAATGATACAACAGCAATATGCAATGGCTCAATCTGCATGGCAAGATATGTTTGAAATGCAAAGAGAGTCAATGCTTCAACCTTTAAAAGATTTAGAAGATGATTTACAAACTCAAAAAGACAACTTAGAATCAAGGTTAAAATTAGCAGAACAAGATTACGAAGCGAAGAAGAAAGAAGAACAAGCAGGTGCAAAATCATTCGCTCCGGAATATACAGGAGGTTAACAGATATAAGAGGTTCCCCAATAGGGGACCTCTTATTATATATTATTCATGAGTAATAATATGAGCTCCTTGAGTTTCTACAGGTAATGTCATAATATTAACTTTTACATTCATGTCTTCCCAAGTATTTTTTATTATTGACTTAATTCTATCTAAGTCATTTTTCTGAGAAATAACTATAATAGAAGGTCCTGCACCACTTAATACACAACCTAAAACATTTTCTTCATGTTTCAAGTTTTCAATAATTTTATCAAGTCCAGGAACTAATTTCATTCTATAAGGTTGATGTAATTTATCTTTCAATGCTGCTTTCATAAGGTCAGCGTCTTTCGTATGGATAGCATGTACCAACATAGCTAAATGTTTTGCGTTAAATACAGCATCCTCCATTGGAACTTCTTTTGGTAATACAGATCTTGATATATCTGTAGATAATTCATAATCAGGAACACATACTGTAATATTCCAATCTTCAGGCCAATCTAATTTCTTGTAAAGAATACTGCCATCTTCTTCTTGAGAAGATAAAACCAAACCTCCGACTATTGCAGGAGTTACATTATCTGGATGTCCTTCAACTTCGGTAGCTATTGATAATAATGCAACTTCATCTGCAGGATGACCTAATAATTCATTTGCTGCAAACAACCCCCCAACAATAACTGATGCACTGCTTCCCAAGCCTCGTGCAATAGGTATTTGCGATTGAACTGTAATTTTTAACTCACTTGGAGTTTGTCCTATAGAATTATATAATAGTTCAACTGCCTTATAAATAATACTATTTTCATCCATTGGAATATGTTCCATGAACAATTCGTCATCAGTTTGATTATCATTTAAGACATTAATTTCAATCCCTGTACCCGGCAAAACTGTTTCTTCAATAGTTATGATATTGTAAATGGGTAAAGCCATACCTAGACAATCAAATCCAGGTCCTAAATTTGCCGTTGTAGCAGGCACTTTTACGCTAATTTTCATAATTCCCTCATAAAGAACATAATTGTTCCATAAGCCATTGTATACTTTTAATAAATATATTATATCAAAAAGATTAAAATTTGCCAATAATTTAGATATATCCTATAATAGCAATATGTATGAACTATATCCTTATTTTACAAATGACGGTTCTGTAGGACTTTTTTCACCTAGTGCTGATGATATATATCACTCAACATACGGGGCATTGACAGAGGCATATGAAAAATTTATTTTACCTTCAAATATAAAAAAATTTTTAAAAGAAAATAGCGAAATAAAAATTTTAGATATTTGTTTCGGTATCGGTTATAACACAAAAAGTTTTTTAAATTATTTCCTTGATTTTTTGTATAACGATACGACATATACAAATAAAATTAAAAGTATCGATAAGATAGATACAAATAATACAAAATATAAAATTTATATACATGCATTAGACAATGATAAAAATTTAGCACTTCTTTCTCCTTTTTTTATATCTAATAAAAAAAAGATTAAAAATAATAATCTTTCTTTTAATCAAGAAAAAATAAAAAGAATGTTATCTAATAAAGTAATACAAAAATATAAATTAAAAGAAGAAGTAAATATTTTATTACTTAAAAGAATATTAGATCAAATTGATGATGAAACAATTCAAATATTAAATAATAAAAAATATAATCAATTTTTTAACAATAAAATAATCGCTTTATTTAAATATTTAATAAATAATAGGTATAAATATACCCCTTTTAATGCGTTTAATACTATCTTACATAATATACATTATAAGTATATATCTAAGGGGTATAAAAACGCTTTAAAAGCCCTTAAATTAATAGATTTTGATTTTAACTTAGAAATAGATGATGCTAGATATTCATTAAAAAAAGATAATATAAAATATAACTACATATTTTTAGACGCATTTACTCCTACAAAGTGTCCATGTTTGTGGACAGTGGATTTTTTAAGCTTGTTATATGAGCATTTGGAAGACGATGGAATGATTCTTACATATTCAAATTCTGCACAAGTTAGGAATGCTTTTATAAATGCTGGATTTTGTGTTGGAAAAATTTATTCTGAAGATTATAAAAAATTTACTGGAACAATTGTTGTTAAAAATAAGTTTAATCTTGATAAATTAATTTTTGATCATAAAAATAATAATGACGTAAAAATATCAGAGCTCTCAGAATACGATTTAGGGCTTATGAAAACAAAAGCAGGCATATTTTATCGTGACGAAAGTTTATCTCTTGATAATGAGGCTATTATAAAAGCTCATGAAATTGAAGTCCAAAAATCTAATTTAACGTCAAGTTCAAAATTTATTAAAGAATATAAAAAGTTTAAATAAATATAGTTAATTATTATAGGTATATAACTTTGCGATAGATGTAAATAATATTTTTATCTTTGTGTTGATAATTTTTTTTTTAATTTTAATTATTATTTTTATTTCGAAAAATTTTTATGTTTAATATGTGAGTAAAGAAAAATTAATTTTTTGGTATTTATATTAAATGTTCATATAATATTAATATGAAAAATTATGATTTAATTGTTGTTGGTGGTGGAACTGCAGGTTGTTCTGCAGCATATAACGCTGGTATAAGAGGGCTTAAAGTATTATTAATAGAAAAGAACATACATTTAGGAGGGACAATTACATCTGCACTTGTTGTTCCTGCAATGAAATCGGGTGAACATCAGATTAATACTGACTTTTATAAAGCTCTGATTGATGAATTGCACGCTATTGGCGGTCAAGCTACTTATCAAGACAACCCAGGGTGGTTTAATCCAGAACTTACTAAAATTGCTTTAGATACTCTTATGGCGAAAGCTAATGTAAATGTATTTTTTGACACACATATAAGAGATGTAATAGTTGTAAATAGGTCTATTAAAGGTATAATTATTTCAAAAGAAATGTTATCTGTATATAACGAATTGATAGAAACAAAAAATAAAGAATTATCAGTATCTATCGAAGCGAAATATATAATTGATGCAACTGGTAATTGCGAAATTGGAAAACTTTGTGGTTGTAAATTTTTAGAAGAAAAAAATGAAAATCAGCCGGTAAGTTTAAGGTTTATGATGGGTGGTATAGATGTTCCACGCTTTGCAAAATGGCTTGAGGACTATGATAGTGATAGAAATGTTACTACAGTAGAAGATATTGATGGTTTTATACACTTATCTACTGCTTACACATGGGATAAAGATAAAAAATGGGCATTAGCGCCGCTTTTTGAGGATGCTGTAACTAAAGGAATACTAAAAGACCACGATAGAAACTATTTTCAGATATTCACAGTAGCTGGAATGCCTTCTACTATTGCTTTTAATTGTCCTAGAATAATTGATTACACAAAGACATTAGATGTAGAAAATATGTCAAAAGCCTTGCAATTAGCACGTAAAAACATATTCAGACTTGCTAATTTTTGCAGAATTTATTTTCCAGGTTTTGAAAAATCTTATATTTCAAACATTGCGGATATGCTAGGCATCCGTGTTTCAAGACGAATTAAAGGAAAATATGTTTATACAATTGATGATGTAAAATCAGGTAGAACATTTGAACATCCAGTTGTTGTGTCAAATTATCCTGTAGATGTACACTCTGATAAAAAAGATTCATCTACTCTAGAAATGGTAAGAGATTATACATTACCTCTTGAAAGTCTTATGTCAGCAGATATTGATAATCTATTTGTTGCGGGAAGATGCATTTCTGCAGACTTTATGTCGCAAGGAGCTTTAAGAGTTCAAGCAAGTTGTTTTTCTATGGGCGAAGGAATAGCTAAATATATTGCTAGTCTTTTGGTTTAACTTTATTCACTAGAATTTGAGCTGCATTAAGCAGTGGGTCTATTGTTGGTGAAAATGGAGGTGCATAAGTTAAATCATTATTATAAAATTCTTCCACAGTCATTCCCACTAAAAGTGCTGCAGCAAGTGCATTAATTCTTTTGTCAGCATCTCCTGCACCAATAGCCTGTGCACCAAGCAACTTTCCTGAATCATAATCAGCTATAAGCTTAAGCGTAATATTATTAACATCAGGCATATATCCAACTTTATCATTTTTAGTAACAGTTGCAGCTACTGGATTATAACCAAGTGCAGAAGCTTTTTTTTCTGTTAATCCAGTCATAGACATAGTTAAATTTAAACATCTAGTAACGGCAGAACCGAGTACACCTAAAAATTTATCCTCCCCACCGCAAGCATTAATTGCAGCTGTACGACCTTCTTTATTTGCATTTGATCCAAGCGGGAGCCATATTTTTGTATTAGATATTACTAAATTTTCTTCTACACAATCTCCACAGGCATATATATCAGGCACACTTGTTTGCATTTTTTCATTTACTTTTATTGCACCTGTTACACCTAATTCAATTCCGGCATCTTTGGCTATTTCAACATTAGGTTTAACTCCAGTACATAAAATAACAAAATCAGTATTAAATTCTCTACCCGAACCTGTTTTTACTGTATGCACACCATTAATATCACCTGAAAATTCAGTAACAATTTCTGATGTTACTATTTCAAATTTGCTATTATTAATTGAAGCAAGTTGATTTTCTATTAATTGTGACATATCTTCATCAAAAATAGGCATTATATATGGTGAATACTCAACAAGTGTTGCTTTAACATTCTGTTTTACTAAGGCCTCTAATAGTTCTATACCTATATAACCACCGCCTACAATTGTGCCATGCTTTGATTTTAAAAGTTTTTCTTTAATAGCTACACCATCTTCTATTTTTCGCAATGTAAAAATATTAGGCAAATTTACATTTTTTATTTTTGGTATTATCGGTCTAGCCCCAGTTGCAATAATTAATTTATCATATTCAACGAGATTTGCTCTTTGAGTTTCCAAATCTTGAATTAAAACTTGTTTGGACTCAGGAATAATTTTTACAGCTCTATTTTTTAGATGAATATGCACATTCTTTTTTTCAAATTCTTCAGGAGATCTTACTAATAAAAGTTGATAATCTTCAAAATTTCCTTCAATAAAGTAAGGAAGCCCACATGCAGAATAAGAAATGTGTGTGTCATCAGTATATAAATCTATAATTGCATCTGGCAATAATCTTCGTGCCTTTGCTGCAGCTTTAGCACCAGCTGCTACTCCGCCTAAAATTACAATTTTCATAAATTTAATATAGTATTAAACTAAAATTTTTGCATTACACGGTTAGTTTAAGCCAGATGTGTTTAAAATAACACCTTTCATAAATTCACAATATGCATCAATATCTTCTTGTGTTTTTTCAACTTTATCAACTAAATTGGTTATTTCTACAACTATCTTCTCATTTTTTAAATCTTCAAACATGATACACACTCCAAAATTAATTTAATTACAAAATATAAAACGGATATTATGTACAAATTCTTTAATTAAGTTAGCAATATTGTTACATATTTTAAAAATTAAGCAAAAAATTTTTTATTCTAAGTTTAACTAAAAAAAGGAGTTTCTATGACTACAATAAAATCAAATATATATACACCTCAATTTACAGGATTAAAGTATAATCATACAATAAAATTAGCAAGAGAATATGCTGCTAGTACAGGCCAAAAAGAAAAATTCAAAGATTTTAGAAAATCAATAAATAAAGTTTCCGGTTCTTCTATAACTATAAATGTCAGAAAAAATAAAAATCCTGAAGAATGCTTCCATGTATCTGTTTTAAATAAAGATTGTTTTAATAAATTTATAGGTGGAGTTGATTACTTATATCAAAGTCATAAATCTATTGGAGAATATACTTTTGAAATAATAAAAAATTTAGCTGACAAAAAAAGTGAAATTCATAAAACTGTTTTCAATAAATAATTAATTAATTAATCAATTTCATTATATACAAGCTTTTTGCGTAAGTTCCATTGACAAAGCGTTAGAACCAGAATTAATAAAAATAGCACATATGCAATAGCAGATGCTTTTCCTACATTAAAATATTCAAAAGCATTTTTGTAAATTGCATAAACTAAGACATTTGTGCTATCTAATGGTCCACCTTGTGTCATCAAATATATCAAATCAAATATTTGAAATGAAGAGATTGCTGTAATAATAACAACAAAAAATATAGTTGGAGACAACAAAGGCACAGTAACATTTTTAAAAGTTTGAAAAGGATTAGCTCCATCTATTTTAGCTGCCTCAAACATACTTTGAGATATTCCAGCTAAAGAAGATAAGAAAATTACCATATTATAGCCAATCAATTTCCATACAGACACAATAATTAAAGCTGCCATTGCATAATGCGTATCGTATAACCAATTAATATGCAGGTGTAAAATATGATTTAATAAACCGATATTAGGATCAAAAATCCACTCCCAAACAACCCCAATTACAATCATTGGAGTAATAAACGGCAAAAAATATGCAGTTTTATAAAATTCAGATCCTCTTATTTTTGAATTCAAAATACATGCTAAAATCAAAGGAATTATAACCCCTAAGACTGATGTACTAACAGCAAATACGATTGTATTATAAAGTATTTTAAAAAATAATGGTTCAGAAAAAATTTCCTTGTAATTATCAAGCCCTACAAATTGAATAGGATTTAATAAATCCCATTTAGTAAAACTCAAGCCAAAAGAACATATTACGGGAATTATAATAAAAATAATAGTTCCAATTAATGCCGGGAATATAAATATCCAGGCTGCAAAACGTTGATTGTTAGATAAGTTATCAAGAAAATTTTTCATGCTATAATTATACAATAATTAATAAGGGGAGAACTTAATATGAAAAAATATGAACACGCTTTTGGTAAAAATGACATAAGAGGCATATATGGTGAAGATATAACCGAAGAATTATATTTTAAAACAGGACGTGGCTTTGTAAATTGGTTAAAAAAGCAATCAGGTAAGAAAGAGTCTGACATGTGGATTACAATCACAAGAGATGCAAGATTACATTCTCCTGCTCTGGAAAAAGCTCTAACTGAAGGTATCACATCAACAGGAGCAAATGTTATTCATTTAGGCTTAGCCCCAACACCAATTGGCTACTATTCAGAAGTAGTCGGGATTCCTGGATATGAAGTAATTGCAGCTGCAATTATTACAGCTAGTCATAATCCTAAAGAATACAACGGTCTTAAAATGACTTATAATAAAAGAACTTTAACTGAAGGTCAAATTGCAGAAGTAAAAGATTATACATTTAAAGAATTTGAAAAGAATGAAAATTTAACAAATTCAAAAGGTCAAGTAACTGATTATAATATTATCCCTGATTACATAAAAGATATGGAAAATAGATTTGGGAAAATTGGAAATGGTGTAAAAATCGTTGTAGATAGTGCAAATGCAACAGGTGGAGTTGTAGGCCCAGAATTATACAAAAAACTTGGATGCGATGTAATTGAATTATATTCAACTCCTGATGGAAATTTTCCTAACCACCACCCAAATCCAAGTGTTGAAAAAACTTTAGATACTTTAAAAGAAGTTGTTGTAGAAAACAAAGCTGATGTTGGTATTGCATATGATGGTGATAGTGATCGAATTGGAATTATTGACCAAGACGGGAAATTTTTAACAGGAGATAAATTGCTTTTAATTTATGCAATGGATTTAATTGAAGATTGCAAAAAAACAGGTACCTGTCCAACTGTTGTAAGCGAAGTTAAATGTTCTCAAGTACTTTATGACCAAATTAATAAACTTGGTGGTAACGCAGTAATGTGCAAAACAGGTCACGGGTACATTAAAGATAAAATGAAAGAAACAAATGCTTTATTAGCTGGAGAAATGAGCGGGCACACATTCTTTAAAGATAGATATTATGGTTTTGATGATGCAGTATATGCAGGCTGCAGAATTATTGAAATTATTGCAAAACATAAAAAAGTTAATCCAAATTTCAAAATCTCTGACATGCTAAAATCTTTTGATGCAGTATGCTCATCACCTGAAGTGCGTTTCCCTTGTCCAAACGAAAGAAAAAAAGAAGTGCTTGAAAAATTCAAACAATGTGTTGAATCAAACAAGAATATGTTTGGCTCTGAAATCAAAGAAATAATTACTCTTGATGGTATGCGAATAGTATTTGATGGAGGTTTTGCACTTATCAGACAAAGTAATACAGAACCTGTGTTCACATTAAGATTTGAAGCTAAAAATAAAGAAGAATGCGAACAATTCAAATCTTGTATGATTAACACATTAGAAAATATTTTAAAACAGTAAAAAGTTATTCAAAAAAATTAAGAAATAAAACAAAAAGATTACAAAACACTTGCATTGTAATCTTTTTGTTGTTATTATAAATTTTGTCAGACAAGTTACTCACGAATATTTTACCATAGGCTTTAATTAGCTTTATTTTGGTATATTCGCTTATATACAAGATTTATTAATTAACATGAAAGGTAAAAATCAATGGATTTAGAAAACAAAGAAGAAATGACAGTAGAAGAAGTTGCAGTAGTAGAAGAATCAACAGAAACTCCTGCAGAAGATACTGCTGAAGAAAAACCGGCTCGTTCAAGACGTGGTCGTGGCAAAAAACAAAAAATTGAAACAACTGAAGAAAAACCTCAATCAGAATGGATTGAACGTGTTGTACAAATCAGCCGTGTAACAAAAGTTGTTAAAGGTGGTAAAAAATTAAGCTTTAGAGCTATTGTAATCGTTGGAAACAAAAAAGGACAAGTTGGTGTTGGTTGTGCTAAAGCTGCTGAAGTTATTATTGCTATTCAAAAAGCAATTGCAGATGGCAGAAAAAACCTTATCAATGTACCTATTTTCAAAACAACTATTCCACACCCAATTACAGGTCGTTCAGGAGCAGGTGCTGTAATGCTTAAACCAGCTTCTCAAGGTACAGGTATTATTGCAGGTGGTGCGGTTCGTTTAGTTCTTGAACTTGCTGGTATCGAAAACATATTAGCTAAATCTTTAGGATCTAAAGCACCTCTTAACGCTGCTAACGCAACTTTAGAAGCATTAAAAGCTCTTACTCCATTTTCAGAAGTTGCTAAAAAACGTGGTTTGACAATGGCTGAATTATTAAACTAATCAGTTCGGTTATTGAAAGTAATTTAGAGAAAAAATAAATTAAAAAAGGATAATAAAAATGGCAAAAACAGAATTAAAACAAATAAAAATTAAACTTGTTAAAAGCCTTATCGGTGCTTCTGAAAAACAACGTAGAGTTGTTGCTGGGTTAGGCTTAACAAAACAAAATCAAGTTGTAGAACATTATAACAGTGCAACTATTTTAGGTATGGTAAACAAAGTACCTCATTTAGTTGAAATTGTAGAATAAGGAGACATGAGGCCATATTCTGACCTTTTGTTTTTCTTAATTGCGGAAGCGAAAGCGAGTAATAAGAAAGGAAATTAAAAATGACAATTACATTAGAAGATTTAAGACCTGCAGAAGGTGCTACACATAAAATTAAAAGAGTAGGCAGAGGCCGTTCATCTGGTAGAGGTAAAACATCTTGCCGTGGACACAACGGTGAAGGACAACGTTCTGGAAGCTCAGCTAAAAGAGGTTTTGAAGGTGGTCAAATGCCTGGTTACAGACAAATGCCAAAATTAAAAGGCTTCAAAATTATTAACCAACTAAATTATGCTGAAATTAATGTAGGCAGAATTGCTCAATATGGTATGAAAGAAGTTTCTTTAGAAGCTCTTAAAGAAGCTGGCAGAGTTCATCCATCTTGTGTTGGTCTAAGAGTTTTAGGTAATGGCGAATTAAAAAATGCAATTACTGTAAAAGCTTGTTATGTAACACCATCAGCTAAAGAAAAAATTGAAAAAGCAGGCGGAAAGGTTGAGTTAGTATAATGGCAAAAGGAATGAAAATGCCGACAACTGATGATTTAATGTCTATGTGGCAAGCATCAGGATTAAAAGAAAAAATTCTTTTTACTTTTTTGATGATTGCAGCTTTCAGATTTGGTGTACAAATGCCTTTATTTGGGATTAATAATGAAATTTTCTCAAATATCGCTCAAGGAAATAACATCATTGGATTTTTAGATTTATTTTCTGGTGGAGCTTTAGGAAAAGTTTCAATATTTGCCTTAGGTATTGGTCCATATATTACTTCATCAATTATTATCCAACTTGTTTCTGTGGTAATTCCTTCATTGGAAAAACTTCAGAAAGAAGAAGGTGAAGCAGGCAGAAGAAAGCTGTCACAGTATACTCGTATTTTTACGGTTGTATTAGCTGTGTTCCAGTCTTTAATCTTTATGTTATACCTGCATCATTTACCTGGAGCAGTTTTACCAAATGTTAACCCAATTATGTTCTTTATAAGTTCTATTGTTGTGTTAACAGCTGGATCTGTTCTTGTAATGTGGATTTCAGAACTTATTACTGAAAAAGGTATCGGTAACGGAGGTTCATTAATTATCTTTATCGGTATTTTATCAGGTATCCCGATTTACGCATCAAGGACAGCTCAAATTGTTGCCAATAATTCAATGATGCAATTAGGATTAGCAGTTTTACTTTTAATATTCTTTGCAGCAATGGTATTTATTGTGATTATGCAAGAGGCAGTAAGAAAAGTAATCATTGTAAATCCTAAAAGACAAGTCGGGAATAAAGTCTATGGCGGCATGAATTCATTTATTCCGTTTAAACTTAACCCCGGTGGAGTTATGCCAATTATCTTTGCTATTGCAATTTTATTGTTCCCATCAACTATTTTAAGTTTGGTAGGGCAAGCAAATTTCAAAAGTGAGTCAGTAAAAGCTATGGTTATTCATTTAACTCAAATTTTGAGCCCTGATGGTATTCCATACTATGTACTATATTTCTTACTAATTGTTGCATTAACATTTTTCTATGCTTCAATTATGCCAAATATGCAACCAAAAGATATTGCGGATAACTTAAAAAAATACGGTTCATCAATTCCTGGTGTAAAACCTGGAAGACCAACAGCAGAAGCACTTGATAAAATTTTAACAAAAACAACATTTATTGGTGCTATGGGACTTGGTATTATTGCATTAGTTCCTTCTCTTGCAAGTTATATTACTAATATTAAAACTATACAAGGTATTGGAGCTACTTCATTAATAATCATGGTAGGTGTTGCTCTTGATTTAATTAATCAAGTTAGAACTCACCTGTTGGCTAGAAACTATGAATCATTCTTAAAAGAATAAAAGTATTTATTAATCATTTAAAAGACCGCTTAATGCGGTCTTTTTTTATCATAAAAAAAAGCTCCCCTTATATATTGAGGAGCAAATACTGAGCAATCAGAAGAGTTGAGGATTTACATATATATCATACATTTTTTCTTCACCAATATCATTAGAGTAATTAATTAAAAATCTTTTATTTTCTAATTATTAAGGATAATTAAGAATATAGTTATATTGGACAAATTAAAAAAAATATCATATAATAATATACAAATGAGGTTATTATGAGAGAATTAATAGAAAAAAATAGAAAAATTACAGTTGTTCCTTCTGATTGCAAATGTGCAAATAAAGGTACTATAATTGATGTTGATCCAAAATATTTTACAATAGAATTAGAATATGAACCTACTGGCATGATGAGACACAATTATTGCGAATTTTATACACAAACTAATCATGGAACTTTATATTTTGATTCATACCCAGAAACTATAGAAGGAAAGATTGTAAAAATAGCAACACCTGCAAAACATAGATTTTTACAAAGACGTCAATATACACGTATAAAATTTGTTGAAGAATTAAGTTTAACTGAAGAAAATTCTTCTCATAAAATAACAACATTAGATATTTCTGCAGGTGGTATGAAAATTAGGACTAATGAAAATATAAATATTGAAGGTTTATATAAAATATCACTACCACTATCTGAAAAACAGTCTGTAGAATGTATGTTCAGCCCTATAAGAATTGAAAAAAATGAAAATGGCGGATACACTATATCAGGCAGATTCGAATATCATAGCAACAAAGATAAAATGACATTAATTCAATATTGTACTAAAAGAAGTATTGAAATACAAAATAAATGAGAACGTGCCAAGTCACGTAAAATATAAGCTTGTTAAAAGCTTGTAAAATATGCAATTAAAAGAGGCACTAATTTTTAATGAGTTTAATAAATTTACTAAGAAAAAAAAGTAGGAAATTTTTGTTCACGACACCTTCTCATGGGCAAAAATTTTTTATTTTTAACAAATTTCGTAATTTTTACCAAAAAGATATTTCCGAAACGGATACGCACAATCCACAAGAAGCTCTTTTAAAAGCACAAGAAAGAGCTGCAAAGATTTATGGAACGCAAAATACATATTTTCTAACAAACGGCTCAACAAGTGGAGTCATAGCCTCAGTGTTAGCTTGTACAAACATTGGTGATAAAGTCTTAATTTGGCAAAATTCACACCCTTGTCATGAAAATGCAGTTAAATTAGCTGGTTGTGAACCAGTATATTATAATTTACCAATTAATAAGAATTGGGGAATTCCAGACAAAACACTCCCTGAAATAATTGATATTAAAGGAGTCAAAGCTGTAATTGTAACATCACCTACTTATGAAGGTATAGTTTCTGACATAAAAGCATTAAAAGATGTTTGTAAAAAAAATAATTCATACTTAATCGTAGATGAAGCACATGGTGCTCTTTATCCATTTTCAGAAAGATTACCACAAAGTGCTGTAAATATTGCAGATTTTACTATTCAGTCATTGCATAAAACTGCTGGAGGCCTTAATCCAACTGCGCTTTTGCATGTAAATTGTAATATTGATGTTTCTAATGCTTTATCAATGATTAATACAACATCCCCATCATACCCATTATTAGCTACAATTGAAGCTAATATAAATTTTTTAAATTCTCAAAAGGGGAAAAAACACATAAATAATTTAATTAATTATCTTGAAAAAATAAAACAAACAGCTAAAAATGTTGAATTTGGAGGAGATGACATTACTAAATTATTAATAAAAAAAGATGGTCTATCTGGATACGAATTATCATCAATTTTGTTTGACAAATATAACATTGAAGATGAAAAAACAAATGAAATTTCAACAATGCTATTATGCGGAGTTGGCACATCTGAAAAAAAATTAAGCCACTTAAAAAATGCATTAATAAAATTGTAACACATTTGTAACATTTTCTATATATTATTAAAGAATTATAAAAAATATGCCGATATTCCATAGTGAAAGTTACTAAGGAAAATTGAAAGGTAATCGACATCTATGGGAATGGCAGCAGGACAAGCTAGATTATTATCAATAACTTCTCGTATGTCTGATAACGAGTTAAGAGCTCAGATTATCAACAACCAGAAGATGCGTCTTGCAACTCAAAGTTCACAAGTAAGTGAAGCATATACAACTGCCTTAAATAATGCTCAAATGATGTTTACAAATTATGATGCAGATAATAACGCTACATATCAACAATTAACATTTAACGCATTAACTGCATTTAATCCTTATAATAACCAATATGCTTTATCAAATGCATCTGGTCAAGTTCTAGTTTCAGAAAAAGATGCTACTAATTATAAAGCTGCAAATGGAGATTTGAATAAATTTCTTGGATATTATGGTTTAGAAAAAACTACAACATATTTTGATAATCTTTCAGAATATGCAAATGCAGATGGAACAATACCTTATTCAACTGGTGAAAAAGATAATGACGGGAATATGATACTTGCAAACAGTGGTTATACTGCAGAAATGTTGCAAGCAGCATATGAAGGGACTAATGGACACCAAGGTTATAATACAACTATAGCATCAGAACAATACTATGAATACAGCACAGCTCTTAGCAAATTTAATGAAACATACACAGCTTGGAGTGCAACAATTGCTACAAATATGAGCAATTATCTTGCAGGAACATTAAAAGGTAATGGTAAAGACTTAAATACTATAAAACAAGATATAAATAATGCTAGTGATATTAATACTATGAAAAATGTATTAACAGATTTATCAGCATTTGTTACCGAAGCAGAAAAATTATCTTTGGGAACAACTAATACTAGAAATTATTTTGATAATTTACAAGGTGATATCACTTTGGCATTAACTGGAGAAAGAACGTACACTGCAGCAAACAATATGGTAACTTTTACAGGTGATACTCATAATGGTACATTATCATTTGGAGCAAATGCTGAAGGGGATGCTAACCCTGATTTTCAAATTGAAAAAACAACACCTTATTATCCACCAGAATATGATGAAGAAGGTAATAAGATTAAAGATGGATATTGGGGTACACCATCATATTCAGTCTTAGCATACAATGATGATACTGAAACAATGGAAACATTGAGTTCTTCTGAATATACAATGACAAGAAATGCAGATGGAACAATCACTTTAACTTATGGAACAGGTGATGATCAAACAAAAATTACAGGCTTACCAAACTATTTAGATGGAACTGGCAGTGAAACATACACTATTACACAAAAAGTACCATTAACACTTGATAACATGAAATATACTGCAAATTCAGTAATAAGCAGTTTATCAAGTTCAATATATCAAGTATGGAATCCTGCACTTAAAGAATTTGCAAAAACAGAAGGCCCTGAATATGATAATTATATTGATGCAGCTAAAAATTTAGAAAAAGTTATATTTGGCTCAAGTGGCTATGTATCAGAAGCAGAATATCCAAACCTTGTGGATGTATCATGGCTATTAAAAAACATGAATGAAGCTCAAACAAATAAATTTATGCCAATACTTGATGTTATTATGCTTGATAATATAATGAATACATATGGAGAACCAAAATATTCTTGGATTGACACAAGCGAAGTAACAGATTCCTATAATGAAAATGGAGATGCAAAAGCTCAATGGTATACTAATTTATTTAACCGTATGCAAAGCGGAGGATATCAAGTTCTTCAAGACGGACTAGCATCAAGTACTGAATGGATTGAATTTGCACTTGAAAGCGGATTAGTAACTTTAGAACAAGTTGATTCTAAATATAATTGGAATACATTAATGTATTCTAGTTGTAGTGACATTACAGAACAAACAGATAGTACAGCTATTACAATAGCTGAAGCAGAATATAATGCAGCAATGAATAAAATTGAAAATAAAGATAAAATGTATGATTTAGAACTAAAAAACATAGATACTGAACATAATTCATTACAAACTGAATACGACTCAATAAAAACAGCTATAGATAAAAATATAGAAAGAACTTTCAAAATATACAGCTAAAATTTTTACCACAAAACTACACACATCTAAACAGAGGATAACCTCTGTTTTTTTATTTAAAATTAATAAGATATAAAGATTATGTAAGGAAATCAAAAAACAGCTATTTTTTAGTTTATAATCATAATATAGATTAGATAAATGGAGATAATTATAATGGAAACAGTTAATGAAATTCTTTCAAAATTAGAAAATGCAGACAATGTGACTAAAAATAAACTAGAAAATGAACTAGTTAACATTGGTACATCAGTATTACCTCAATTAGTAGATGAATTACAAGTTGTTAGAGGTATTAAAAGAGGTGTTGTTGCTATGACTCTAATTAGAATAGGAGATGCTTCTGTTAAATATCTAAAAAAAGCTGCTGAATGTAATAAAGATTTTGAATGGGTTGCAGAATATTTAATTAGAGAAATTAAAGGTTCTGTTGCTGCATAGTTATTTAATTAATATTAATAAAAAAAGATCGATATATATCGGTCTTTTTTTTATGGTATGATTTTATTTATGGGAAAAAGAGTTTTACTATTTTACATAACACTATTTTTATTAATACTTGCTTTTTCAATGACAGCAAGCTATTTTGATTACGATTTATGGGCTAGATTAATTGCAGGGATGGGAGTAATCGATGGAGGACATGTCCTTACTGAAGATTTTTTATCATACACTCCTGTACATACTTGGTGGGATCATGAATGGGGAGCTGGAGTAATTTTTTATGCTTTTTTAAAATTCTTAGGCCCGTATAGTCTTATAATTTTACAAGCAGCAATGCTATTTTTAATATTTTTTACAGTATCTAAAATCCTTAAATTAAAATCAAAAGAAACACCATATAATATATTATTTTATTTCTTTACACTTATGGCTGTTATGGAAAATCTAAACATTCCAATAAGATGTCACATGTTTAGTTTTCTATTTTTCACAATATTTATTTATATTTTAGAAAAAGTAAGAGAAGGTAATAATAAATTATTAGTAATAATCCCACTAATAACAATACTTTGGAATAATATTCATGGTGGAGTTGTATCAGGACTCGGATTAATTGGAATGTATGCACTTGGTGAATTTTTAAATAAAAAGTCATACTTAAAATATATAATTACTTTAGGAATTTCACTATTAACATTAATAATAAATCCTTGGGGATATAAATATATAAAATTTCTATTTATGGCAAATACAATGCAAAGACCATATATCGTTGAATGGTGGGGATTATTCTCTAAATTTTACATATTTAAACAAATAAAATTTAAATTATTTATGTTTGCCTCTGTAATAATTGAAATAATAAGCACATATAAAAATATAAAATTAGATGGGATAAAAAAATGGTACGAAAAAGCTGATAAAGTAAAATATATTGTTTTACTTTCAACTTTATACCTAGCAATAAGTCATGTTAAACTCCTCCCGTTCTTCGCAATTGCAACAATATGTTTTGTATATGAAGACTTTTACAATCTAATTAAAAATATTGAATTACCGAAGTGGAAAGATAAAATCATTTATACTTTTATATTAGGGTTATCATTATTCACTTTTTTAATAAAAGATTTTTCAATCCCTGTAGGATTTAATAATTATCCGATAAAAGAAGTCGAATTCATTAGATTAAATAATATTAAAGGCAATATTTTATCAAATTTCGGTTTTGGAAGCTACATTTCATACAAACTATATCCTAACAATTTAATATACATGGATGGACGCTATGAAGAAGTATACCATGATTACATGGTACCAGTTTTAAAAGAGTTTTTTTTTTTATTTCCAATTTGGAATCAGCTGCTTACTTATTTCCCTCCTGACATCATGATTTTAGAAAAATCCTATCCAATATATGAAATTATTTCAAAATCAAAAGATTGGCAAAATGCATATGATGGGGAATTGTTTGGAGTATTTGTATCAAATAAAATAGCTAAAAAAGATTATATAAAACCAACAGATGATATAAATTACTATAAAAATACTCTATTTAATACAGGTATAAAATTCAAATAATAGTATAATTATAATATGAATAAAAGTTTAAAATATACATGTTTATTTGGTGGTGGAGCAATTCGAGGAGTTTCATATATAGGAGCTATTAAAGCTCTTGAAGAATTAGGAATTTCTCCTACAACTTTTTCAGGCTCATCTGTAGGTTCTATTATTGCAGCAATGCTAGCTGTAGGATACACTGCAGAAGAAATGAAAGATATTTTTCTTAAAGTAAATTTTGATTTATTTAAAGATATTTCAATAGGTTTGGGTCCTATTTTTGCATTAAGCAAAGGGGAAGTTTTTCTTGAATGGGTAAGAGATTTAATTGAAAAAAAATTCTACGGTGAAAAATATAAAAAAGGAACTAATAGAGCTGTAACATTTAAAGATATTGAAAAAAATCTTGTAATCATTACAACAAATCTCTCAAATTTTGAATGTAAGGAATTTTCAAGATTTGAAACACCTGATTATGAAATAGCTTCTGCAGTTAGAATATCTTGTTGTATGCCTGGTTTAATGAAACCTATTGAATATAATAAAACTTTATTAGTAGATGGCGATTTACAAAAAAGCTGGCCAATGTGGAAACTTTCAAAAAATTTACTATTACCAGATGAAAGAATCTTAGAGTTTAGACTTGAAGGTTATTATAATACAAATGATACAAATGATATTTCAGGGATTGACTATGCTAATGCTGTGTATAGTTGCATGACAGCAATGTCAACTGCATTTATAACAAATATTTATGCAGATAAGGATAAGTTTGATTATATTGTATTAAATACTGGAGATATTGTTGTAGTTGATTTCAATATCTCTGAAAATAAAAGACTTGATCTTATACAATCTGGCTATAATCAGACAATGAAATATTTTAATACAATTTTACCTAATAAAAAAGCTAAAATTAAAAAAAACTATCAAATAATTCATTCTCACATGCTCAAAATTCAAAAATTAATTAATTCGAGAAAAATACTTAAAGCTAAAATCCAATTAGGAGAGTTATTTACAGAGCTATGTGATCTAAATGATATTATTGATTTAACTGATTATAATGATTTAAAAACATTTAAAGACATGTTCTTAAATCATATAAATTACCCGCCATTATTTGGTGCAATTAGTTTAAATAATGAAAAATTAATAAAAACTGAATTGTCTAGAATTACCTCTAATCTTGCAATAAAGCTGGATGAACTAACTTCATATTTGGAATTATATCCTTTAAAATAAAATGTTGACATTTAATTATTTTTGGGTTACTATAACAATGCTGAAACTAAGCAGTGACAATTAAATAAGCCCTGGTGGCGGAATCGGTAGACGCGTCGGACTTAAAATCCGGTTGGAGTTAAATCCAGTGCCAGTTCAAGTCTGGCCCAGGGCATTTTTAAAAGAACCTTTTATAAGGTTCTTTTTTTATTAAGAAATATTAAATATCTGCAAAACTTAGATATATCAAGGGAATATTTGTATTAGCAGTAAAATAATTAGCAATTTTATATATTAAATATACTTTATATATATAATATATAATCTTGGAGAGTATAATGAATAAAATAAACTTCATGCAACGATTAAGTCAAACTTTAACCCAAATGGGAACAGGGCTAACGCAAACAGCCATGACTGGTATTGCTCTAAATAGCATGAATAATTGTTGTCATCACCAAAGCATATTTGGTTTCGGATGTGGCGGCGGATTTGGATACGGGATAGGAATGAATGCATATGGCTTTGGAATTCCTGCTCAAATGATGGCAGATCCAATGGGATTTACATGGCTTCCAAATCCAATGAATATGTATTCACAAAATAACGCTTATGGTAATATGATTGCCGCGCAATACGGCTATTCATTAGGGCTTCAAGCTAGAGCACAAGCAGAAGCTCAAAGAGCAGCATATCCACAACAGCAACAATTACAAAAAACGAATGCTGAATATGCTGGAGATATTGATGATAAACAGGAAACAAATAGTGGTAAACTTTTTGATGAAGCTACAAATAGAATGTGTAATAATGAAACAGAAAAAGATTTTAATATAATTAATAATTATACAGATCCTGAAAATAAAGAAAAATGTGCAGAAGAGTATAAGACAGCTGTTAGTAACTTAGCAAAATCTTATGCTGCAAACATAGATAATGCAGGCAACAATGACAAAAAAGTAACAGCAGAAGAATTTATTAATCATGAAATTGCCAAATTAGATTCAAATGCTACAGAACAACACAAAGCACAAGCCAAACAAATGGCTTTTAATGCATTTAATAAAATAGACCAAAATGGTGACGGCCTAGCGGATTGGAAAGAATTAGCAGCTACAATAACTACATTTGATACTAATACTTCTGATAATAAAACAACAAAAGATGGAACAATTAACTCAAAAGATTTTTCTAAATGGTCTACATTACTTAGCCAACAAGGAACAAATGCGTTTGATACTACTGTTAGAAACAGCTATAAACAACTATTTGAGCAATAATTCATCATATATTGACCAATCAAAGTTTTTTGTTTTAGAAAATTTTAGTAAATCATCTTCCCTAAGATTTTCTAAGTCACTGTATAACTTCTCAAAATTTTCATGTGCATCCATGGATATAAGAGGTATAGCAGCTTCATTAGCAAGTTTTTCAACTTTGACATCATAATTAATAGCACAGGTTTTTATACCATATTTTAAAGCTACAAGAATAGCGTGAAAACGCATAGCAATCAAATAACTTAATTTAGAAATTCTATTTACAATATCCTCAGTCACTATTTCTGTATCTAAATTAGGATTTAATGTTTTTAAAATGTTTTCAAATTTTTTGCATAATTCAAAATCTTGAGATTCTTGTAAAGAAAAAATTTCTACCTTTTTATCTCCAAATTTATTCACTACAAATAATGCAAGCTTATTCAACAAATCATAATTCATAGTTTTAAATTCTCTAAGTTGAATTCCAACAGAATTTTCCTTAGATACAGGCACTGCATCAAGAGAATAAATAGGATCACAAACTAAATTTGCATTAATACCCCAATTTTTTAATAACATTAAACTTTTTTCATCTCTTACTGTAACTAAAGAACAATTTTTAAGTAAATTACTTACTATAAATTTAGATAATTTTTTATTAAGAGGACCTATACCTTGAGCAAAAATTATTACTTTTTTATTAAAAAACAATCCTAACGCAATTATTAAAGAATAATATATTACACTTTTAAAACTAGTAACATCTTGTAATAAACTTCCTCCTCCGGAAATTAATACATCTGAATCTTGTATTGTTTTTATAACTTTTTTCAAGTCAAATCTCTTAACAGCATTTACCAAATAAGTTTTTGACGTAAAATCTATATCACTTGAAAAAACAGTAATATCAAGATTTTGTAATTTTTTTAAATGATCAATTAATACAGAAAGTATTGCTTCATCACCAAAATTCTTAAATCCATAATATCCTGATATTGCAACTTTAACCATTATTTCCTCTATATATAGAATATACTTCATCTTTGTATGGAATAGACTTTATAGCCCCTATTCCTTGGGCTTGAAGTCCCGCTGTAATAGAAGCAAATTTAGTTGCTTCAAAAGGCGTAAAACCGTGATTTAAAGCATGTAAAAAACCACCATTAAATGTGTCACCAGAGCAGGTTGTATCTAGATAATCACAAGTGTAAAAATCCGTAAAAGTAATATTACCGTTGTAACCGGTATAATAACCTTTTTGAGCTATACTTTTTAACACTACAATTTGTACACCAACATCCCACAACTTTTTTATAATATTTTCTGGTGACTCAATTTCCAAAATATTTAAGGAATCATGCTTTGTATTCAAAAACACAATATCCAAATAAGACACAACTCTGGCAAAAGCATCCCTTGCTTCTTCTACAGTTGTTAATACACTATGATAGTTTGGATCATATGCTGTTAAAATACCATTTTCTTTTGCAAGTTTAAAAGCATATTCTACTGCCTCGTTAGCCGAAGGTGATAAAGATTGGGTAACACCAGATGCATAAACAATATCTGCTGATTTTATATATTCTTCATTTATATCATCAATAGATAATTTTGACGGTGCAATTTTTTTTCTATAATAAATAACTTCTTTTTCAGTAACAGATGGTCTGGCTATTATATACAAACCATTTGATTCATTAGATAATTTAACTTGAGAAATATCTAAACCTTCTGTTTGCCAACTATCAAGCAAATAATCTTTAAAAGGATCATTACCAACTCTTGTTATAAATCCGACTTTAGACCCCATTCTTAAAGCAGAAATAGCTGTAGCCAAAGCATCACCGCCATAATACTTATAAAGACAACCAGAAGAAGCTAAATTAGCATTTGTTGATAATTCTATTAAACTCTCCCCAATAGCCACAATATCTAATTTAGTGTCCATACTAGCCCTTTAATTCCTTGATAACTTTTTTAGCACGATTTGTTATCTCTGACAAAGATAGCCCATCATACAAATCCCTACCAATTCCAACCACAGAAGCCCCAGCATTTATATAAGATTGAATTTCGTCAATTTTAACATTTCCTAAAGGCATTACATTTAAAAATGGCATAGGTCTTAACAAATCTTCAATATACATAGCACCACCCATAGCTGTAATAGGATAAATTTTTATTAATGGAATACGAGCTTTCCAAGCATTATATGCCTCATTTGCTGTAGATGTACCTGCAATATAAGGAATTTGTTTATCTTTAGATATTTTTACTAAATTCATTGAAAAAATAGGCGATGATAATATTTTTGCCCCAGACAATATTGCAGCTTCAGCCTGCAAAGATGTAATAATACCACCTGCACAGACATTTGCATATTTTGAAATTTCCTCAATAGCTTTATAAATAGTAGGATTTTCTACATTTATTTCTATAACTTTTACCCCAGCATCAATCAATGCCTTAGCTCTATCAATCATTAATTGAGGATCTTTACATCTTAAAATCGGTAAAATCTTTTCTTCAGCCAATAAATTAATTAAATTTTCTTTCATAAACTATCCTTTTTTCAAAATTTATTATATCATAAAATAAAGGGATAAGGGATATGAAAATTTTTAAGGGTAAAACTTTCTTTATAAAATCAATTTTTTTACATATATTTTTAGTTTTTATAATTGCATTTATTTCAATAAATTTTTGGGAAAACCCAATTTATGATATGATTATAAATTCCACTTCTGCAATAAAGGAAGGATCTAAAGACATATCTTTAATTGTTATTGACAATAAATCACTTGACACTTACAGATGGCCTTGGGCAAGATCTTTATATGGTGAAATCTTTGAATACTTAAACAAATATACAAATGCAAAAGTTGTCATTTTTGATTCTGTTTTGAGTAATCTTGATAAAGAAAGACCTGCTGAGTCAGATAAATACTTTTTTGATACAGTAAAAAAATCAGATAATTTCATTGGTGGCTATATGGCGCAAAAATCCGAGTATGAAGATATTAATTCTGGAAGCCAATATGATAAAGATTTTAACCAAAAATTTGCAATAGATATTACAGATAAAAGAACCAAAAACAATTCAAGATTCAGCAATTACAACAGTTTAACAATGTTTCCTAAGCCATATTTTGATGCTCAAAAATATGCTGGTTCTGTAAATTTAGGAACAAATGCAATAGATGGAGTACTTAGGGAATCTACAGATTTGATTGGTTATAAA
>CALVEU010000011.1 GCA_944326635.1 Candidatus Gastranaerophilales bacterium
CAGCTTCATCTTGTCCCATCTCTGCTAAAAGATTACCATAATCAAATCTGATAGAATGCAAAGCAGGTTGCTGCCTAAATACAACATCATATTGTTTCAAAGCTAATTCATTTTTTCCTAATTCTTGATATGACATAGCTAAATTGATATGAGCTGAAGTATTTTCAGGATCTGCATCAACAGCTTTTTCTAAAAATTCAGATGCTTTTTGATAATTTTTAACTTCATATAATGCAAGTCCGTAATTAGAAAAATCATTAAATCCTGACGGATTTCTCATGTATAAATTTTCATATTCATTTACAGCATTTTCATAACTACCATCACTGATATAAGAGGCTGCAAGATTTTCTCTTGCTTCCCAGTGCTGTGAATATGTTGATAAAAATTTATTATAATTTTCTATTGCTGATTTATAATCTCTTAATTGATATTGAACATTTGCTATATTTAAGTAGTTGTAAAGATATTCAGGGCACATTTCCATAACTTTGTTATATGCATTCAAAGCTTCAAGATATTTACCTTGATTTTCATAAATACTGCCTATACTAATATAAATATATCCGTCAGTCGGCTTTAATTCAGCTACTTTAGCATAAGTTGCCAAAGCTTTTTCATATTCCCCCATCTCACTATACACACCTGCTAGTTTTGTGTATATCATTACATCGTTTGCAGAAATATTTAAAGCCTGCTGTAATTTGCTTACAGCTGTTGCATAATCTTCTTTATACTCTGCAGAACATGCCTGTTGGTATAGAGAATTTGCTTCTGGAACCATTGAAAATCCAGGAGTACCCGAAAACATAAAAACTAATAATGCCGAAACTAATAACTTCTTATTTATAGTGCCACTCTCCTAATCTTTTTTGTTATATTGATATTATACCAAAAAATTATATTTGTGTAAAACTATGAGAATATATTTCATTATTTAACAATATTCTTGCAGTTTTAATAACTTTTAGTTGTTCTAAATCATTTTTATCAAATTCAACATCATCAAGCTCTCCAAAATTTAATATCATATCAGAAAGATTAACATACAATTTATCCAATTGAGATTTTGGAGAATTCATATCAAGCATTTTTAAAATTCTTATTAATTCTTCGTCTTTTGCATCAATTATTGCAGCATCAAGTCCTGCTCCAAAAGCTAATGAAGCATATACTCTATTTATTAAAGGTCTTAAATCCTTAGGACACCCGTTTGAAATATTTGATAGCCCAATTACTGTCTTTACAGGAGGATCAAAACTTTCTTTAATCATTTTGATAGTATTTATAGCCTCAATTCCTTGAGATTGATCAACACAAATCGGTAATATCAAAGGATCAAAAAATAATTTTTCGTTATCAATACCTTTTTCCAAGCATTTTTCGTAAATATTAAATGCAATCTCTAAACGACCATCAGCATCTTTAGGAATTCCATTTTCTTTAGAAAGCGTCAAAGCGATAAGATTACTACCATATTCGATTGCTAACCCGCCAATTTTTTCAATACGATCATCATCTAAAGAAATACTATTTATAAAAGTTTTTCCACCAAATATCTCAAGACCTTTTTTCATTTCTTCTGAATTTGTAGTATCAAAAGAAATTCCACATTCACTATTATCTTGAATAATTTTTGCAAGCCAAGGAAGAACATCTATTAAATCAGATTTTGCAGGTCCAACATTCAAATCAATATAATCCATTTTGTTCTGAGCATTAATTAAGTCTAAAACAAAATTTTCATCACGTTTGATAAGTGCTTCCCTAACAAGTTTTGAAATAACATGAATATTTTCACCAATTAAAATCATAGATAAATATTAACATAAACAAAAATTAAAAGATTGTCCTATCTGGTAATTGAAAAATTCTTTTACTACAATTACTATTAGTATGTCGATACTGCATCTAAAAATATTTACAAAAATTTACAGTTATTTTTTGGCGTTATCATTCAATTTCGCCCTCTGCTAGAATTCCTGCCACTAGAAAAGCTAGTCAATATATGTTATAATTTGTACATGAATTATATATGGGGTCACTAATTGCAAACTAAAAGGAGTAGGTCTATGACAGTGTTAGCATCTAAAACAACAAAGGAAAAAAGGATTAAATCTAAATTTAACGATGAATTTGAAAACTATTTAAAAAATCAATGCCTAAAAACAACATTCAACGGCCTTGAAATTGAAACATTCTCTTGGTACAAAAAAGTATTAGGTTTAATTTAGTCTTATTAGGATTTTAAGGGATATTAAAAAAATTTCTAACCAAAAAACCAACAATCATCGAATGTTGGTTTTTTGGTCTACTTGTAATAAACTCAAACTATGGAAAATATAAAAAACATAATAAATGAATTTCAACAAATTGAAAATGTAAAAGCAATTTCATTAGCAGGCTCAAGAGCGGCAAATTCATCTGATAAAACTTCAGACTATGATATATATGTATATTCTGATACTGAAATAGATATTCAAAAACGAGAAAATATAGCAAAAAAATTTTCAAACAAATATGAAATCAATAACTGCTTTTTTGGCCCTGGAGATGAATGGTTTATAAAAAACACAAATATCCAAATTGATTTAATGTATAGAACTCGAGAATGGATGGAATATTCCATTGCAAATACTTGGACTAAACATTATCCTTGCGTAGGTTATTCAACCTGCTTTGTATTTAATTTAAAAAATTCTATAATCCTTTATGATCCAGAAAATTGGTATAAAAATTTACAAACAAAAGTTTGTACAAATTACCCGGATGAATTAGCAAAAAATATAATTAATAACAATTTACCATTATTGAAAAATAAAATTTCTGCATCATTTTATGAACAAGTAAAAAAAGCTATTAACCGCAAAGATTATGTAAGTCTAAATCATAGAATTTCAGCATTTTTGGCAAGTTATTTTGATATACTGTTTGCAACAAATAAAGTTTTGCACCCTGGAGAAAAACGACTTATCCAGTATGCAAAACAAAATTGCCAAAAACTTCCTGATAATTTTGAAGAAGATATAAATAATATTACAAGATATCCACTTGAAAATACTTTAGAAATTCTATCTAGATTAAATGAAAATATAATAAAAATAATATAAAATTTTATTAAGAAATTTCTCGAATCATCTCTTGAGCTTCTTCACATTCAGGGAATGCATCTACTATTTTATCTAAAGTAGCAAGTGCAGAATCTTTATCATTCAATTTTTCATAACATCTTGCACTGCTCAATAAAAGATTTACATTCATAGGATTTTGTTCAAGCAAATGTTTGAAAATATTATTAGCCTGTTCATAATTACCTAATTCGAAATAACATAGACCTAACATATTTTCACAATCATGAGTTTTTTCTAATTCATATGATTTTACAAAAAACATTTTTGCATCTTCATATTTTTCTTGCATAAATCTTATTTTCCCTGCAATAAAATGCATAAAGCCGTTATTTGCTTGGTGTTCTAATGCATGTTCAATTTGCTCATAAGCTTTATCAAAATCTTTTAAATGAATTTTATTTAACGCTGAAAAGCCAAGAGCATCTGCATTATGCGGATCTGCTTCAAGAGCTTTTTGATAAAACTCATCAGCTTTTTCAAAATTAGTTGTTGCATGAAGATAGTTTGCATATTCAAAAAGAATATCAAAATCTTCAGGAGCCAATTTTAGCGCTTGATTAAATTCATCTTCGGCGTAATCAAACAATCTTTTGCTCAAATACAATACACCTAAATCTTTATGAGCAGGAGCAAATTCTGGATTAAGATCAATTACTTTTTTCAAAATCTTTTCAGCTTTGTCCATGTCATCAGTTTTTACGCAAATATGAGCAAATTCATAATAAATTTCAAAAGAAACATTCCCTTGAATAAGAATTTTTTCATACAAAGCTTTTGCGTTAGCAAACTGATGAATTTTCACATAAATACTTGCAAGCTTTCTCAACATTGACACAGATTTTGGATTTTGCAATACAAGATGAGCAAGTATTCCGATAGCACTTGAATAATCTCCGATAGCATCATAACAACATGCCAGATTATATTTAAAATTAGTTTTTTCAGGATTATGCGTAACAAGCATTTTATAATGTTTTATAGCTTCTTCAAATTGAGCAGATTTAACCTCTGATAATGCAAGAGCTACCAAGTAATTATCTTGAGCCTCAATTGCATATGCTTTCCTAAAAAATTCACAAGCCTCTTTATGTTTATTTTGCAATTGCAATATTGATGCAATATTAAAGTATGTAATTGAATTATTTGAATCTAATTCACTTGCTTTTAAAAAGTTTTCATATGCCTTATCAAGATTTCCAACTGTTACATAACAAGTTCCCAAATTGTTGTATAACTGAGAATGATTTGGATTTAATTTTAATGCTTTTTCCAAATATTCAACAGCTTCATCAAAATTTTTCAAAGCCATATATGCAGTACCTGCAATATAATAAATAGTATAATCATCGTCTATGTAATCTAAAGCCTTTACTACTGTATCTACTGCTTTTTGAGGCTCTTTATTTTTTACATAAACAACAGCTAAATTTTTATATGCATCTACATAACTGCTTCTCATTCTAATAACTTCTTCATAAGCAGAAATTGCATGCAAAAAATCATCTTGATTATCATAGCAACTTGCTAAATAAAACCAACTAGTAGCATCATCTTTATATTTAACAACTGTTTCAAAAACTGCTTGACCTTCTTTAAATTCATTAAGATTAATATGGCACAACCCTAACAATTTCAGAGCTTCCACATCTTTTTCTTCATCCTTAATTAAGTCAATCAATTCTTTTTTTGCATCTTCGTATTTTTTTTCGTTTATTAATCCGTTAATTCTATCTAAATTTTCCATAATTAAATTATATCTCAAACAAAACTTACTTTACAGATTTTCGACATATGTGGTATAATATTATATCAACGCCTATAAAATTCATTAAATTTTTGTTCGGAAAGGAACAAAAATGGGAAAATCTTCAAAATACCCTTCATACTCAGCCGGGACAATAACTATAAATGGTTCTGATAAAGCTAATACTTATAAAAAAGGGAATACTATATACACAAATTATAATATGTCAGACGATGAAAGAAGAGCTTATGAATACGCTCAAAAATCATTTGCAGATTCTCTATCAAAAGTAAATATATTTGACGATGCGACAAAACAAAATCTTCAATCACAGCTTAATGCATATACTCTTAACGGACAAAAAATCATTAATAATATCTACGAACCAATGTTAGATGATTTAAAAACTGATGTAGCTTCACGTTTCGGAAACTTAGATAATTCTGTATTTATGGATAATTTAAATTCAATTGAAAAAAACAGAGCGGAATCAATCAATAACTTAGCACAAGATGTCTTGGCAAAACAAGATGAGTTAATAAGCAATGAATTAGCTCAAAGATATACATACCTGGGATTTTTACAAGATATACAAAACCAAATGAACTCCAATATCTTAAATTACATCGGAGCATCGCAACAAAACAGTTCATCAGGCAACAGCTATAACGCACAAGCATATGCTGCAAATCAAGCTTTATCAAGTAATGCATATAGCAACTATGCGAACCTTGCCTCAGGAATACTAAGTTCTATGGGGCCATATGGTATGGCAGCATCTGCAGCATTACAAATTTCAAAAAAATATGTATAAATAAAAACTTTAAAACGGGTATTGAATTAATACCCGTTTTTTTGATGTATAATTTCAATATGAACATCTTACAAGAATTTGATACAATAGCAGCTATAGCAACTCCAATTGGCACTGGAGGTGTTGGAGTAATTAGAATTTCCGGTGATAAAAGTTTTGAAATTATTGATAAAATATATTCAAAACATAATCTTGAAGCTGGTAAAATTTCTCATGGCTGGATTTTAGATGGTGATAAAAAAATTGATGAAGTTTTACTTCTACCTTTCAAAAATCCTCACAGCTACACTGGAGAAGATGTAATTGAAATTCATTGCCATGGCGGTATCAATGTAGTAAGGAACATTCTGGATGTTGTTTTGAAAAATGGCGCAAGAATGGCTGAACGTGGAGAATATACAAAACGTGCATTTTTGAATAAAAAAATGGATTTATCACAAGCTGAAGCAGTTGCAGATTTAATCCATGCTAAAACAAGAGATTTTGCAAAACAATCAGCCAAAAATTTATCAGGTGTCTTAAGCACAAAAATCAAAGAAATAAGAAAAGATATATTTGATGTTCTTTCAAAAATCGTTGCAGGAATTGATTTCCCTGAAGACGTTGCAGAACCTGAATATGATTACATAATTTCTGAATTTGAAAAAGCACTTAATAAAATAAATACAATCCTTGCTTCTGCAAATTCATCTAACATAATGCGTCAGGGTATAAAAATTGCAATTGTAGGGAAACCAAATGTCGGAAAATCATCGTTATTCAACACATTACTAAATGTAGAACGTGCAATCGTTACAGATATTGCAGGCACAACACGTGACGTTTTGAAAGAAACTCTTGATTGGGATGTCGCAATTACATTAATTGATACTGCAGGTATAAGAGATAATGAAGAAGTCGACAAAGTTGAAGAAATCGGGATTGAATACTCAAAACAATCTGCTGATGAAGCTGATTTGGTAATATTTTTATACGACGTTTCTAAAGGAATGGATGATGAAGACAAAGCCATTTTAGATTTAATAAAAGATAAAAATCATATAGTTATTGCAAATAAATGCGATTTAGTAAAAGAACGAAAAGACGGTATTTTCTATCTCTCAACAGAAACAAAAGAAGGACTTAATGAACTTAAAAACAAAATTAAAGAAGCATCATACAATTTCTCTTTAGAAGATACAGAATTTATAACAAATAACCGTCAGCAAGATTGCCTTGTAAAATGTAAAGAAAGTCTTACTCAGGCACTTGAGGCTGCAAAAATTCACGAACTTCAAGACTTGATTTCAATTGATTTGAAATCAGCACTGTTGTTTTTAGATGAAATTACAGGAGAAGTAATCACTGACGATATTTTAAATAACATCTTTGACCATTTTTGTATTGGTAAATAAAACATAATTATAAATAATTTAAAGGGAAATTGATTATTTTATCAATATAATTTAATAACTAAAATATCTGTCAAAATCTACATCGTCAAAACTGCAAAGCAGTTTATACACATCATCATTTTCATCCATTCTTTGAAAACTATAATCATCAAATTTCCAATATTTTGGATTTATACCTTTTACTCTGACAATACCTGCATCACGCAGTATTACCAATTTCTTTTTAACTGTATCTACAGGTAATTCAACCATCTTGGCAAGCTCGACTGCTGTAACCCAATTTTCACTAGCACCTTTTTCAGGCGTCATAAACATCAGTTCAAGTCCGACTTTTTTTAATTCTTTATCTTCATTTTCGAGCATATAATCATACATACAAATATATTAAAACCAAACATAAAAATTTTTATCATTTTTTTAGAGTAAATAAAGCTACTACAGATGTAACGTTTTATTAATATTATAGGCAATTGTGATTTACATTAAATAAGATTAGTATATGATTGTAAAAAGTGTTAAAGGGATATTAATTTATGAGAATTACTTTTAATCCGCAAAACGGAAATAATTATAATCAAAACTTTCAAATGAGATTAACAGAAGCACCAAGCTTAGGGAAATATATTGACAGCTTTCACTTCAAAAAGCAACAAGATAATTTAAAGAAAGCCGTAAATTTAATCAGGGAATATGTCAGTCATTCTCCTGAAAACAAAAATCTTACAATTGGAGCTCTGCATCCATCAAAAGCAAATTACGTAAAAAGCGGCACTTATGATGAATTTTTTATTACTAAAAAAAATAAATTAAAAAAGACATCAGATAGAATGGAACGTGAAAATATTTATATGCAACTTGAAGGAACAGATAAAATTCAAGGATTTTACATGAACCCAGATGAAAACCCTAAAAATTTAGCTGTTTGGTTTATGAATACTCTTAATTATTACAAACGTTCTTTTATGAAAAAATCTTAACAGCTCTTGGCAAAATTCCAAGACAATAAGATATAGCAACACCATAATTTGTAATAGGTACACCTGAATTATTAGCAATCAAAATACGAGATAACACTTCTCGTCTGTTTGTCATACAAGCTCCACAATGGATTATCAGCTTATAATCTTTTACATCAGGGAAATCATGTCCTGCATAATTATGAATAACTAAATTTTTACCTGTTCTTTTTCTTAAAAGATTTGGGATTTTTACTCTGCCAATATCATCTTCTATTGCATGGTGTGTGCAACTCTCAAGAATTAATACCATATCGCCATCTTTTAAATTTTCAATTGCATTTGCTCCTTTTATAAATTCATCTAAATCCCCTTTCAATCTCGCAAAAAGGATTGAAAAAGATGTAAGAGGAATATTTTCAGGAACAATTTCAGAAACTTTCTTAAAAGCCTGACTATCAGTAATTACCAATGCAGGAGGAGTTTTTAAATTTTCAATAGCTTGTTTCAGTTCTGTTTCTTTAACCACATAAGGCATACAATTACTGTCTAATAAATCTCTTATGGTCTGAACTTGAGGCAAAATAATTCTACCTTTCGGAGCCTCTTTATCAATCGGAATTACAAGAATTACCGTACTTTGAGGAGGGACTAAATCCCCGGCAATTTTTGGAGAGTTTACAAAATCATCAGGCAGCAATTTGACAAGTGCTTCCTTAAACTTAAATACAAGAGCTTCATCATCTTTAACAGATGTATATAAAACATTAGCATAACCGGAAAGCTCAACTTTTTTAATATCGCATTTATTTTCAACAATCAAATATGGAATTTTTAGTTCTTCGAACTTTTTAATAAGTTCTTTTTCATAATTATCAATCCCGTTAAAATCGCATACGATAATTGCAACATCAATACGGTTAATGACTTTCATAGTTTTTTCAACACGTTTTTCGCCTAATTCAGACTCATCATCTAATCCCGCTGTATCTAAAAAAGTTACAGGACCTACAGGCAAAAGCTCCATAGATTTTTCAACAATATCAGTAGTTGTTCCTGCAACATCTGATACGATAGAAATCTCCTGATTTGTTACTCGGTTTAAAAAAGAAGATTTTCCGACATTAGTTTTTCCAAAAACTCCTATTTGCAAACGCATTGATTTTAATGTTTTCATCAACTCATCCTCTACAAAGTAATATAAAAAAATTATATTAAAAAAGGCCGTCAAAAGACAGCCTTTAAAACTTTTACCATCGGTTAAAAAATTAACCTCTGATACCCAATTTCTTGATTAATTCTCTGTATTCATCAAGATTTTGAGATTTCAAATAAGAAAGTAATCTTTTTCTTTTACCTACCATCATCAAAAGACCTCTTTTTGTAGCGAAATCTTTTTGATTAGATTTAAGGTGTTCAGTAAGTTCAGAAATTTTTTGGCTCATTAAAGCAACTTGAACAGCTGTAGAACCAGAATCTTTTTCGTTTTTACCGTATTGTTTGATAATTTCTTGTTTGTTTTTTAAGTTCATTTTAATTTCCTTTTCTTGTTGAGTGATTATTGGCGTAAGCACTCTACAAGTTGCATGATAATATATAAAGGAAAAAATGCAAGCATGAAATCTCAAATATGTTAAGGTTTTTAAACTATTCTATGAGTTTGATAATTTGCAGTTTGCAACGCTGCAATAAATTTTGAATAAGCCTCATTTACAGAACTAGAAGTCTTATTATACAAACCTTGGTCATACAAAGAATTTTTATCTGACATAGATGTCAATAAATCACCTTTATTTGAAACTTGATATTTAGACATTAAGCTGTTATTAATAGAGTTTTGTTGCTTTAATAAAGCCTCATATTCAGCTTCCAATTGCTTATAATTAGCAATCAGAGCTTCAGATTGAGCCTGATGTTTTTCATATGCTTCCATTCGCATATTATAAAATGCTTCTGACGGATTATATGAATATTTTGGATTATTTTGAGCAAAAGTATGAATTGATTGAGATTTCAATTGAGCCAATTGAAATTTCTCGTAAGAGCCGTATTTTGCTTTTAATTCAGGACTTTTTTCAAATTGTTCCTTTGAAACATAGCTAATTGCATCAACCATAATAATCCTCAATATCTTATACTCTATATATATAAAGTATTTATTCCCAAAATAATTGCTTTTTATATTAAGTTTTATTACATAATAAATATTATTTTATTATTTTGTCCTTCAGAGGGGCTTACGCTCGAAAGAATCCAGCATATGAGAAAATAAAAGCTGGATTGTTTCACCTATTAAATCAGAATGACTACTTATTCAGTCATTCTGAACTTGTTTCAGAATCTATTTTTTTTTAATAATTAAGCGATATAGTACTTTCTTGTGCCGACAAGAAAGTACTGCAAAGAAACTCTCGGCAGTCACTCCGTTCACTAATCAATTGTAATTGCTCAACTAAAGATGAGCAAACTCGCTTACGCTCAGACAATGCTCATCTTGTTATTGTTTCGCAAACATTGATTGTTCTCTATGTTAATTGCCGAAATTTTATTTTCGAATAAATTATTGTTTTTTATGTAGCAATAATATTTATTATGTAATTTTATGCTAAAATAAAATTATGATTGAAAGATATTCACGTAAAGAAATTGCAGATATATGGGACTTACAATCTAAATTTCAATATTATTTAGATGTAGAAATTGCCGTTGCAGAAGCATATGCAGAATTCGGAACATTCCCTAAAGAAGATATTCAGGAACTAAAAAAGAAAGCTAAATTTGATCTAAAAAGAATTGATGAAATTGAAGCTGAAGTAAAACATGATGTTATCGCATTTTTAACATGCGTAAACGAAAGTTTAGGCGACCTAGCAAAATATATGCATGTAGGAATGACAAGTTCTGATGTAATTGATACGGCTTTTGCTCTACAAATTCAAGACAGCGGAAAAATTATACTAAAAGATTTAGATGAAACTATTCAGTCATTAAAAGATTTAGCAAACAAACACAAAAATACAATTTGCATAGGACGCTCTCATGGGATTCATGCAGAAGTTATGACATTTGGAGTTAAAATCTGCAACTGGATTGACATTTTAGAACGTCAAAGAGCTAATTTTATCCACGCACTTGATGAAATCAGAGTTGGACAAATTTCAGGACCTGTCGGAACATATAGCAATATTCCTCCTGAAATTGAACAAATTACTTGTAAAAATCTTGGCTTAAGACCTGCCAGAATTTCAACACAAATTATTGCAAGAGATTATCACGCATACTTTATACAATCCTTAGCTCTCATTGCAAGCGTAATTGAACAATTCGCAACAGAAATCAGGCATCTACAACGCACTGAAGTTTTGGAAGTTGAAGAAGGATTCGGCAAAAATCAAAAAGGTTCTTCTGCTATGCCCCATAAGAAAAACCCAGTTTTATCAGAAAACTTATGCGGACTTGCAAGAGTTGTGAGAGCAAATTCAATAGTTGCACTAGAAAATATTCCTCTATGGCATGAGAGAGATATTTCACACAGTTCTGCAGAAAGAATTATTTTTCCTGACAGTTTAACTCTTGTAGATTTTATGCTTTCAAGATTTAACGGAATTGTTAAAAATTTAGTTGTACATGAAAAAAATATGCTTAAAAATACCGACAAATTTGGTGGCATAGTATTCTCACAAAAAGTATTACTAAAACTTGTCGAAAAAGGTCTGACAAGAGAAAATGCATACAGATTAGTCCAAAGAAATGCCCTTGATGCATTTGAAAATGATGGCGATTTCAGGATAAATCTTCTAAATGACAAAGATGTAACAAAATTACTTACACCTGTTGAAATAGATGAAATTTTCAATAAAGAAGAATTTTTGAAAAATATTAATACAATATATTCAAAAATACTTGATTTATAAGCGTAAATGCGGTAAAATTAATATATACGAGGAAGTTTATATAATGTCAAAGATAAAAATAACTGTATGTATGGGAAGTTCGTGTTTTGCTCGCGGGAATCAACAAAATCTTGCGTTTATTGAGGCTTTTATAAAAACTCATGATTTAGAAGCTGAGATAGATCTTGCAGGTGCAAGATGCGAAAATAAATGCGCATCCGGTCCTAATGTTACTATTAACGGAGTTGAATACAACAGCGTTAATGAAGAAAAACTTGAAGAAATTTTAACTAAATTAATTACAAAAAAATAATACGCATCTTAATAATGGAGAATAAAAATGGATAGTCATTATCCGGTCTACACATTGATTAACGAATGTCATGACTGCTATAAATGTATTAGAGAATGTCCTGTAAAAGCAATTAAGATTGAAAACGGACACGCATCAGTAATTCCTGATAAATGTATTGCTTGCGGCAATTGTGTAAAAGCTTGTCCTTCAAATGCAAAAAGGGTAAGAAGTGATATTGCAAAAGCAAAAAATTTAATTCTTGCTCAGAAAAAAGTTTTTGTATCTCTTGCTCCTTCTTGGAGTGGGGTATTTGAACATTCTCCTAAAAAAATGATTGCGATTTTAAAATCATTAGGCTTTTCTGAAGTATCAGAAACTGCTCTTGGAGCTCAAGAAGTTTCAATAAAAACAGCAGAAATTTTAAATAGTGCAGATCAAGGACTTTTTATATCAAGTGCCTGCCCTGTAATTGTCGATTACATCAAGCATTATCGTCCGGAATTTTTAAAATGCATAACTCCAATCGGTTCTCCTGCAATGACCCATGCAAAAATTTTAAGAGAAAAATATGGAGATGACATTTCAATAGTCTTTATTGGACCTTGTATAGGCAAAAAAAATGAAGTTTCATACACTGATTTAATTGATGTTGCATTAACATTTGAAGAATTAAAAATATGGATTCACGATGAAGGTCTTGATGTGGCAGGTATTATCTCAAGTGAAGATAATAAATTTGTACCATACACCGCCTTTGAAGGAGCATTATACCCAATTGACGGAGGAATGAATGAAACCTTAAAAAGAATTGGTGTAAAAAACGGCATTCAACTAATAGATGTCTGCGGATTACACGCTTTTGAAAGAGCTTTAAATAATCTTAACCCTGATAAAATTGATAAAACAATTTTTGTAGAAGCTCTTGCATGCGAAGGCGGTTGCATTGGCGGGCCTTGTATTTCAACCAACAAGGCAAGTTTATCTATCATATCAGATGTTTTATCTAAAGTAAAAAACAGAGAATATATCCCTAAAAAAGCAACAACAATTGTTGATTACGATATGAAACAATGCAAAGTTGTAACAAAAGAATATCCATTAGAAGATATATTAAAAACATTAAAAAGAATAGGTAAACACACAGTAGATGATGAATTAAACTGTGGCGGTTGTGGATATGCAACCTGCAGAGATCTAGCAAAAGCCTTACTTGATGGAGATGCAGAACCATCAATGTGCGTGTCTTACATGAGAAAAATTGCCGTCAGAAAAGCTGCTGCAATGATTAGATGTATGCCTGCAGCTGTCGTAATGGTTGACAATAATATGAATATTCTTGAAGCCAATGACAGTTTTATGAAAATGTTTACAGGCGAAATGTATGATGTCTTTAAAGCTAGACCTGACGGACTTGCAGGTGCTGCAATTGATAGAATTGTAGATTTTGCAGACATATTCAAAACAATTCTAAAAACAGGAAAAGATATCCATAAAGAACGTTACCACGTTAAAAATAAATTATATGATATATCAGCTTTTACAATTGAAGAAAATGAAATTGTCGGAGCTGTAATCACAGATGTAACATCTTCTGAAACAAACAGAGAAAAAATTTCGCAAAAAGCCCATGAAGTTATATCAAAAAATATTTCAATCGTACAAGAAATTGCCTGCTTGTTAGGTGAACATATGGTTGAAACAGAAACTCTCTTAAGCTCTATTGCTGAAGACTATGATGACAATAATGATAACGAGGGTAATAATTAGTGTTCATAGATATCGACTGCAGTCAAATGAAAAAATATAACCAAAATGCTTATGGGGATTATTTTATTTCCAAAAGATATCCCGATGAAGCAAAATTGATTGCTGTCCTATCAGACGGACTCGGAAGCGGAATTAAAGCCAATATATTATCCTGCATGACAGCTACAATGCTATTAAAATTTATTGAAGGCGACCAAATACCTATTAGCAAAGCCGCTGAAATTATTATGAATTCACTCCCTGTCTGTCAGGTAAGAAAAATAAGTTACTCAACATTTTCTGCAATAGAAGTTGATGATGATGGAAATGCAAAAATAGTTGAAGAAGGAAATCCCGAATTCATATGGATTAGAGAAAATGAAATTCTAAGACCAGAATTCAAATCAATCCCGTCAAAAACATTTAAAAACAGATGCCTAAAAGTTTATAGAATAAACCTTAAACTTGGCGACAGATTAATATTTTGTTCAGATGGCGTAACACAATCAGGACTCGGAAGCGGAAGATTAAAACTCGGACTTAGAAGAGAGGGATTAATAAACCTTTTACAGGACAAATTAAAAAATAATCCAGACATTTCAAGTACAGAACTTTCTCAATATATTGTCAACCAAGCAAGAAATATTGAAACAGATAGATTACCCAAAGATGACATTTCAGCCTGCGTATTATTTTTCAGAGAACCTAGAGAATCTCTTGTATTCACAGGTCCGCCATATCATCAAGAAAAAGACGCAGAATATGCAAAAATATTTGACAAATTCAAAGGCAAAAAAGCAATAGCAGGGGGCACAACAGCAAACCTAATTTCAAGAGAACTAAACAGACCAATCACAATGGATACAACAATCAGTATAGGGAAACTCCCAGCCTGTTCATATATGGATGGTGTTGACTTAGTCACTGAAGGGATTTTAACTCTAACAAAAACCTTAGAATATCTTGAAGCAAATACCCCAGATATTGACAATGCAGCAGGTAAGTTGGTAAAATTCTTATTAGATAGTGATTGCATAACATTCATGGTAGGCGCAAAACTAAATCAAGCACACTATGATCCTGCATTACCAATAGAAATTGAAATCAGAAAAAATATAATTAAAAAAATTGCAAATGTACTGCAAAATAAATATTTCAAAAAAGTTAATATTCAATATATGTAAATTGCAAAAGTAAAATCAAAGTTAATAGAGAGGATAAAAAAATGGACAAAAAAATTAGTGTTAAAGTATGTTTAGGAACAACATGTTTTGTAATGGGTTCATCAAATTTGCAAGAATTAATTGAAACAGTTCCAGCAAAATACGGTGACAGAGTAGAAGTATCTGGCGTTCCTTGCCTTGGACTTTGCTCAATTGATTGGGAATTTTCAAAAGCTCCATATGTAAAAGTTGATGATGATGTAATCAAAGAAGCAACTGTTGAAAAAGTTTTAAAAGCAATTGATGAAAAATTGAATAAATAGATAAATTAATAAAAATTTGAAATTACCATAACACCTGATTAATAAATTTTAATCAGGTGTTATTATTACCTTTGAAAAATTTCATGTTCATGCCATAATAAAATTATGTGGAATAGCAAAGAGGTGTAGAAAAAATGGCAATGAATACCAGTACTCCAAAACAGACATCACATTTAAAAAGAGAAATTTTGGTAAGACTAATAAAAGCATACTTAAGCGATAATTTTGAAGAAAATACAAGATTAATCCCTTATGACATGCGTCCAAAAGGTAGTGAAGTACCATATAGATGCTGTATTTTTAAAGAAAGAGCAATCCTAAGAGATAGAGCAATTGCAGGATTAGGATTTTCTATCGAAGAAACAGATGACAGCACTTTATTATCAGAATTAGCAGAAAAAGCTGAAAAAAGAGAAGCTCCAGAAGACAAACCACTAACTGTTTTAACAACAGCTTGCAAAGGTTGTGTTCCTTCAAGAATTTATGTAACAGACCTATGTCAAGGTTGCGTAGCTAGACCTTGCGTAAATACTTGTAAATTTGGGGCAATTTCAATTCAAAACGGCAAATCAGTAATTGACCCTGCTAAATGTAAAAATTGTGGAATGTGTGCTCAAGTTTGCCCATATCAAGCAATTCAAAAAATCATCGTACCTTGCGAAAGCGCTTGCCCTGTAGGTGCAATTGCAAAAGATGAAGACGGCCATGCAAGAATTGATTTTGAAAAATGTATTTCTTGCGGGAAATGTGCATCAGCTTGTCCATTCGGCGCTGTACATGAAAAAAGCCAAATTATTGATGTATTAAAAAATATAAAAGCAGGTAAAAAAGTAATTGCAATGGTAGCACCTGCAATGTTTGGACAATTACCTTGCACTCCAAAACAACTAAAAGAAGCTATTATGAAACTTGGCTTTACAGATGTTTATGAAGTAGCACAAGGTGCAGATGTAACAACAAAAAATGAAGCAGCTGAATTTGTAGAAAGATTGGAAAAAGGTGCGGAATTTATGACAACATCTTGTTGTGCAGGTTACAATGAGCTTGTTGATAAACATATCCCTGATATGAAACCTTTCAGATCAGACACAAAAACTCCAATGTACTACACAGCAGAAATCGTAAAACAAGAAAATCCAGATGCTGTTACAGTATTCTTCAGCCCTTGCGTTGCTAAAAAACGTGAAGCATTAAATAATTCAAATGTAGATTACGTTCTAAATTACGAAGAAATTGGCGCTTGGATGATTGCACTCGGCATACAAGTTTCAGAATGCGGAGAAAGTGAATTTAAAACAGAAGCATCTGCAGAAAGCAGAAATTATTGCGTAACAGGCGGAGTTGCAAAAGCAGTTCAAACATTGTTACCTGAAGAAATTCCTGCACACCCTGTAATTATTGACGGATTAACAAAACAAACTGTTAGAGATTTGAAAAAATATGCTAAAAACGGAATGTGCGATTTAGGCAACTTAATTGAAGTTATGGCTTGCACAGGGGGCTGTTTAGGCGGGAACTCTACAGTAAACGCAATGAAACCGGCATTAAAACAGGTTACAAATTACGTAAATGAAAGTAGTTCTATAAAAGAACAAGTTGAAGACACTGTTAAACAATAACAAAAAAGCGGGAATTAAAATCCCGCTTTTTTATAATATAATAAAGCTATGGAAAATAAGAAGAGAAAAATAAGTATAATCGGTTCCACAGGCTCAATCGGAACTCAAGCATTAGAAGTTATTGAAAAATTACAGGATAAATTTGAAATTATAGCTCTTGCAGGTGGACATAACACAGAGTTATTAAAACAACAAGCTGAAAAATTTAAACCAAAATATATTTCAATTTCCTGTCATCCTGAACTTGTTTCAGGATCTCACAACGCTAAAGTTTATCAGGGAGAAGAAGGTTTAGAAAAAATTTGTTCTGATAAAGAAAATGATATTATTTTGGTAGCTTGCTCTGGGAAAATTGGACTTCGTCCGACATTAACAGCTATTAAAAACGGTATTGATATTGCACTTGCAAATAAAGAAACACTTGTTATGGCAGGTGATATTGTAATGAAAGAAGCAAAAAAATACGGGGTAAATATAATCCCTGTAGATAGCGAACATTGTGCAATTCATCAATGCATAAAAGATATTACACAAGTTGATAAATTAATAATAACAGCTTCAGGCGGACCATTTCTGCACAAATCAATAGATGATATGAAAAATGCAACAGTTGAACAAGCTCTTGCTCATCCACGTTGGAATATGGGTAAAAAAATTACCGTAGATAGTGCAACTTTGATGAATAAGGGATTGGAAATAATTGAAGCTCACCATTTATTCGGATTTGATTATGATAAAATTGATGTTGTAGTACACCCTCAAAGTATCGTGCATTCTGCAATTGAATACGTTGATGGTAGTGTTATTGCCCAAATTGGCTTGCCTAGTATGCATATTCCTATACAATATGCAATTACTTATCCTGAACGCTTTGAAGGTATTAAATCAAAAAGTTTCAGTTTTGCAGATATTGCAAGATTAGATTTTGAAAAACCTGATTATGAGAAATTCCCAACAGTTAAACTTGCTTATGAAATGGGCAAATTAGGAGGAACTGCAACTGTATGTATGAATGCAGCTAACGAAGAAGCTGTATTTGCATTTTTTGACGGAAAAATAAAACTGTATAACATATATGAAATAACAAAGAAAATGTTCGAGGAACATAAAGTTATAAAGAATCCGACAATTGATAAAATCTTTGCAGTCGATAAAGAAATCCGAGAAAAAACAAAAGAATTAATTATGTTGCAATATGCATTAAAATAGTTTATACTTATAATTAAAGGAGGCTAAAATGATTAATTTTAAAGCGTTAAGGGTTGCCCCCCCCCCGCGAAGGTCGCTTATTGTAAGGGGTTAGAGGGATTTACCCTAGCAGAGGTTCTTATAACTATTGGAATTATTGGAGTAGTTGCAGCAATGACACTACCTTCTGTCATTTTAAATTACCAAGAAAAAGCAACTATGACTAAAGTAAAAAAAGCTTACAGCATAATTAACCAAGCATATCAAAAAGCATCATTTGACAATAGCGGAACAATAAATACTTGGAACTGTAGTTCTGGAAACTGTATATATGAATTTTTTACAAAATATTTTAATAATATAAAAACCTGCGGAGAAAATCCTTGCAAAATAAGCTTTCAGATTGTCGGTTCTACAGGACAAAATATGACAAACCCTAGTCCTGCTTTTTATACAGCACTTGCAGATGGTATAACAATATTTTGGTATGATAATTATGAAAATATCTACATAATAACTAGTGGTTTTAAAGCAACAGAAACTAATAGTACTTCGCCTATAAAATTAATAGCAAATAAAAATTCCTTTCATTTAAGTTTATATACAGATAGGCCCAAAGCAGGAACTATGTTTTGTGGTACCAGTTGGGACCCGGTAAATTTATACAAAGGAGGACCTGGCAATGGCTGCCCTGCATCTGCAGTCGACTGGATTATGAGATATGAAAACATGGATTATTTGCGTTGTGCACAAAAAATGAAAGACAATGGTACTAATTCTTGTAACTAACTTATAAAATATCCAAAGGATCAACATCAATAGCTAATTTAATATCTTTTGGCATAATGATTTTATTCAAAAAACTTGATATAAATTTATGTCCTTTAGTACTCATTTTATTTTTTATCAATATTTGAAAACGATATTGACCATTTAGTCTTTCAATGACACAAGGACTTGGACCTAAGACTTCAATACTTTCTGAAATTCCTTTTTCATCATCTGCGCCAACTATCTTATTATTTCCGATGCTTCTGTCAGTCGCTGCGCTCCCGTACTTCTCAATCATAGTACATAATCGTAATGCAATTTCCTGAGCTGACTTTTCAGCTCTAAAATTATTTTGCGAACTCAAAATAAGTCTGACTATTTGACTGAATGGCGGATAGTCAAATTCAGCACGTGCAGCGATTTCTGTTGCATAAAATTCACCATAATTTTGAGATTTCGCACTTTCTAGTGCATAGAAATCAGGATTGTAAGTTTGGAACAAAACTTTTCCTGCAAATTCTCCACGTCCTGCACGTCCTGCGACCTGAGTAAGCAGTTGGAAACCTCTTTCTGATGCTCTAAAATCAGGCAAATTAAAACTTGCATCAGCAGAAATTACACCTACAAGTGTGACATTTGGATTATCTAGACCTTTTGCAATCATTTGCGTTCCAACTAAAATATCAATATCTCCACGTTGGAATTTTTCCAAAAGTCTAATATGTTCACCTTTACGCACAAGAATATCACTATCAATACGTTCAACATTATTTTCCGGGAAAATATCTTTTATGTATTGTTCAATTTTTTGAGTCCCTGTACCGCTATTTTTAAATGCATCAGAACCACATTCAGGACATACATCTGGGAAATATTCCGCATGATTACAGTAATGACATTTAAGCATTTGATCTTTTGAATGCCAAATCATTGGGATTGCACAATTCGGGCATTCAATTACATGACCGCATGCCTGACATTGTGTGAAAGTCGAAAAACCGCGTCTGTTTATCAAAAGAATTACTTGTTGTCCTTTTTCAAGAGTTTCTCTAATTTCTGTTTGCAAAGGAATAGAAATTACATTTTTATAAGCAGCTCTACCATGATCTTGCATGTTTATAACAGTTACAGGGGGGACTTTTGCATCATTAAATCTTTTTTTCATTTCAAAAAGATTACCTGAATTAACAGCTCTATAATAAGTTGAAATATCAGGAGTTGCAGAGCCTAACAGCAGTGGGCAATTATGAAATTCCGACAACTTTTTAGCTACCACTCTCGCATCATAACGCGGAGCAGGAGTAGTTTGCTTATAAGCACTTTCATGTTCTTCATCAATAATTATCAAACCAATATTTTTCAATGGAGCAAAAACTGCAGATCTCGCACCTGCTAAAATTTTAATTTCATCTTTATAAAGCTTTTGCCAAACATCATATCTTTCACCGTCAGATATACTGCTGTGCCATATTGCTACATCTTCAGTCCCAAATTTTTTTGCAAGACGTTTTGTCAATTGAGATGCAAGAGCAATTTCAGGAGCTAAAAAAAGAACATCTTTTCCCGATTTAATCGTATCATCTATAAGTCTGAAATAAACTTCCGTTTTTCCTGATGCTGTGACTCCATGAAGAAGGATTTCAGATGTCGGGAAGGCAAGCGGGCAGGAAGGCAGGTTATTTTCGGAGCTGTGCACAAATTTATTTTCAATAACTTTCTCATCATCTTGCCCTATTATACTCTGTTCTTCTTTATCTGAAACAAGCTTACCTTCTTGTCCTCTTGCCCTCTGAGCTTCTATACAACTTTTAATTCCTTCATAAACTTTCTTTTGATCTCCTGAAAGTTCAAATAAAGCTTCTCTTTCAGTAATCCTTAAAATATCAAGAGGGTTTCTGTATAATTCTTCTTGTATTAGTTTTACACACTCTAGTTGTTCAAGTTTTTTTATTGTAGCTCTTGTTGTTTTTGCATATTTTTCAAACAAAATAAGAGGCATTTTGCCTGATTTTTCAAGCAATTCCAAAACTTGAATTTGTCTTTTTGTAGCACCGTCATATTTCACAAATTCAATTAATTGTTCTGTTTTTGAAGCTTTTTCAATTAACTTCATAGGAATTGCAGCATTCAAAACAGTTACTAAATCACAGCAATAATAATTTGCAACCCATTCTAAAAGTTTTAAATATTCAATAGAAAAAAGAGGGGTTTCATCAAGAATTTTATTAATCTTTTTTACCTTAAAATCCCCGGTTAAATAATCAGAAAACCCTACACAAAAAGCATTAATCAGCCCTTGTCTTCCAAAAGGAACAAGTATTGCCTGCCCGATTTTAATTTTATCTCGCATTTCATCAGGAATTAAATAACTAAAAGTTTTAACTCCCAAACCTTTTATATTCACAAGTGCTGATGCGTATTTACTCAAATTATCTCCTTTAAAATAAAAAATAATTTAAAAATAGAAGGAGTAGGTAAAATACCTACTCAGCTTCTGACATAAATTCTTTACGAGCTTCTTGAATAGCTTCTTCCAACAAATCAAGCTGATCAGGAGAAAAAGTTACACCTTTTTTAGTAGGAAGCCAAGTTGCACCATCATCAGTTGTATAGAATATTCTCATATTCAAATAACTTCTTCCTTTGTATTCACTAACAGAAATTTGTAATTGTTCAGTTTCACTTCTTTCAATAGTAGCCAAAATTTTAGCGTCTGCCATTATAATCTCTCCTTACTTAAATGTTACATTTTAATCTTAGCACAGAAAACTCATTTTTATGTTAAAGTTTAAATAAAAATAAGGAGAAAATTTATGATAAAAGTAGCTGTATGCGGAGCAATGGGTAAAATGGGCAAAGAAGTCTGCCAAGCAGTTCTTGACTGCCCTGATACCGAATTGGTCGCAAAAATAGATATTGCAAGCGATGAAATGTATCACCACATCGAAGACGCAAATCGAGTTGTAGATATAGATGTATTAGTTGATTTTACTCAACCAAAATCAATTTTTGAAAATGCAAAATACTGCCTAAATAACGGAATAAAAATTGTAATAGGCACAACAGGTCTAAAAGATGAAGAAATCGAATTTTTGAAAAAACTTTCACAAGAAAAAAATACAGGCTGTTTAATTGCTCCAAACTTTTCTACAGGAGCAGTTTTGATGATGATGTTTGCTCGTCAGGCTGCAAAATATTTTGATAATGCAGAAATCATAGAACTTCACCACAACCAAAAGAAAGATGCGCCATCAGGTACTGCAATTAAAACTGCTGCAATGATGGCAGAAGTCAAAGACGATTTTACAAAAAATAATTGCCCTGAAACTGAAACAATAGAAGGTGCAAGAGGCGGAAATTCTTACTCAAATATTCACATACATTCTGTCAGAATGCCTGGTTACATCGCATCACAAGAAGTAATTTTCGGTTCATCAGGTCAAATTATGACAATCCGTCACGATTCAATGGACAGAAAATGTTATATGCAAGGAGTATTGCTTGCCGTAAAACACGTCGCAGAGAAAAACGACTTTGTCTATGGACTTGACAATATTATGTAATTTAACTTTTATAAAAACTTTAAGCGGTTTATTAAATTAAACCGCTTTTTACGTTTTGTAATACTTTTACAATATATCTATTTTTTTGATAAACTAAATATTACACACTAAAAAGGGAGCATAGATATGAGAAAACCAAATATCGCAATTTTAGGCGCAACTGGCGTTGTAGGTAGAGAAATTACAAAAATAGTTGATGAATTAGGAATTCAATTCAATGAGATTAAATTTTTATCAAGTGCAAAATCTGCAGGAACGAAATTAGAATTCCAAGGAAAGACCTACACCGTAGAAGAAGCTAAACCTGAAAGTTTTGATGGTGTAAATATCGTATTAGCTTCAGCTGGTGGTTCTACATCTCAAAAATTTGCCCCTGAAATCGTTAAACGAGGCGGAGTTTTAATTGATAATTCAAGTGCTTTTAGAATGGAAAAAGATGTTCCGCTTGTAATTGCTTATGTTAACGACGAAGATTTGAAAAAACATAAAGGTATAATCGCAAACCCAAATTGTTCAACATCTCAATTAATGCTTGTATTAAAACCATTACATGAAAAAGCTAAAATCAAAAGATTAATTGTATCAACATATCAAGCTGTATCAGGTGCAGGGCTTGCTGCAATTAATGAACTTACAGCAAATACTAAAGCAACTTTAGCAGGAGAAGAATTTGAAAATAAATGTTTCAAAAAACCTATTTCTTTCAACGTAATTCCTCAAATTGACGTATTCTGTGATAACGGATACACAAAAGAAGAAATGAAAGTAGTGAAAGAAACTAAAAAAATTCTTCACTTACTGGAAGAATTACCAATCTCTTGTACAGCTGCACGTGTACCAGTTTATAACGGACATTCTGAAGCTGTTGATATTGAATTTGAAAATGAAATTTCTCCTGATGAAGTAAGAGAAATCTTAAAAAATTCTTTCGGAATAAAAGTTATAGATAATCCTGACAATTTTGAATACCCTACAACTCGGGATGCATCAGGAGTTGATCCAGTATTTGTCGGCAGAATTAGAAAAAATTTAGCCTTCAACAATGGTATTTCATTATGGTGCGTAGCCGATAACTTAAGAATTGGTGCAGCATTAAATACTGTCAGAATTTGTCAAAAAGTTATAGAAATGGAGCTATACTAAATGCAAATAAACAAATTAACAATTACCCCGCTTACATCAGGATGTTATACTTCAATTATAGAAAAGCCTTCTCCTGAAGTAGCTGGAAGATTTATTAAAGAAAGACTGAGTACAGGAAGTTACTATGACAACAAAACTGCAAAAATTTTTAGGAAAATACCTAAATTTTTAAAAGGTTTGGTAAACCCTCAAAGCAAAGTCTCAAATGAAAGAAAATTTAATGCATTTACTTAATATTCATTAATAAAAATAAAAATTCTTGACAATTTTTCAACCTAAAATTTGTTTTTAAAAATAGGGAAAAATTATGGAGATTATTATTATGAAAAAAAAATGAAGAGAAAAAATGTCAAGAAAAAGAAATTATTACAATTAAAAAATTAGAAAAAAATCTAAAAAAAGAAGTTGACATCCCAAGATTAACTTCAGATTATTTAGATCAAACATTGCAAATTGCATAAAGAAAAAGTCCGTAACAACGGACTTTTTTATTTACAAAACGTTACAAAAAAGCAATTTATATTTTCTTTTTACTTTACCAATACAACAGGAGAAAATATATGAAAATTACAACAATTACACAAAATCATTTAACCAAAGTTCCAACTCGTTTTGATGACATTCAAAAAGAAATTAAAATGGAAAAAATAGCCAAATATTTTAACCAAAAACCAAATACTCAAATTAAAGAGGGCTCATATAAAATTGAAGATGTACTTGGGAAAACCCTTAATCAAATAGTATAATATTACTTTTTGTTAAACCAATGCGACTTTCTAACCTGTTTTTGGTACAATTATTGTAAGGAAACAGGGATATGTTAGTACAAAGAGAAGATTTAAGAGCATTAATTGATACAATCCATCATGCAGGTAAAACAGTTGTTACTACAAACGGGTGTTTTGATATTTTGCACGTTGGTCATGTAAGATATTTGGAAAAAACTAAAAATTTTGGCAACTACTTAATCGTTTTATTAAACTCTGATAAATCAGTCAAAAGTATAAAAGGACCATCACGTCCAATTAATAATGAAATGGATCGCGCAGAAATATTAAGCGCTTTGAGATGTGTAGATTATGTGGTATTATTTGATGAAGACAGTCCTAGAAATCTTTTAGATGAAATGAAACCTGACGTTTACACAAAAGGCGCAGATTATACTATGGAAACTCTCCCAGAAGCCGATATTATGAAAAAAAACGGTACCAGAGTTGAATTCATTGATTTTGTAGAAGGAAAATCTACTACAAATACAATTGAAAAAATGAAGGAGGCATAATTCTTTTAAAATATTATGAGCGAATATTTATACATACTCTTTGATGAGCCAAATAAAAATTTAATAATTGGAACAACTTCAAATTTATTAATGCACATGCATGAAATCAAAAATAAAACTAATGATATTTACAAAAATGAGTATGAAACAAACAAACTTGCATATTATGAAAAATTTGACGAACTTTCTCAAGTCATAATCAGAGAAAATGAATTAAAAAATCTTTCAAAAGAAAGCATAATAACTTTAATAAAAGAAGACAATCCACAATGGAACGATTTGCATGACACCATTTTAAAAATATGGAATACATCAGCAAAACTTCACGACAAAAAACAAATTACACAAAAAGGAGATAATATATGAAAACCTTTACATTAGAAGAAATCACACATATCACAGGTGGTATGTTAACAAAGGTGGAAGACGTAAAAATTTCACAAATTGCACCTCCGCTATTGTCAGATGAAAATACTCTTGCTCTAGCTTTGGGCGAAGAAGAAATTGCAAACCTTGCAAAATCAAAAGCAAAAGCAGCATTAGTACCATTAGGAGTCCAAATTGACGGTTTTACAACTATCGAAGTTGAAAGACCAAGACTTGCAATGATGAAATTGTTAAATCTTTTCTATGTTGCACCTGAAGTATATAAAGGAGTTCATCCTTCAGCAACTATTCATCCAACAGCTAAATTAGGCGAAAATGTAGAAATTGGACCTAATGTAGTTGTATCACACGATGCTATAATTGGTGATAATACGAAAATTGCAGCAAATTCATATATTGGCGGCGGAGTAAAAATCGGTAAAAACTGCTTTTTCCATGCTGGTGTAAATGTAGGTGACAGAGTTCAAATCGGAGACGATGTAATTTTACATCACGGAGTATCATTAGGTGCTGACGGTTTTAGCTTTGTAACAGAAAATCCTGACAACATTGAACAAGCTAGAAAAGATGGAGAAATTAAAGAAACAAATACAAAACATGTTATCTTTAAAATTCCTTCAATTGGCGCTGTTGTAATCGGTAATAATGTTGAAATCGGAGCTAACACAACTATTGACAGAGGAACAATTGAAAATACAACTATCGGTGATAATACAAAAATTGATGACCTTGTAATGATTGGTCACAATTGTAAAATCGGCGAAGGTTGTTTAATCGTATCTCAAGTAGGTATTGCTGGAAGCTGTGTAATCGGTGATAGAGTTGTTATTGCTGGTCAAGCAGGTCTTGCAGATCATATTGAAATCGGATCTGACACAATTATCACAGCAAAAGCTGGTGTTACAAAATCATTCCCTGAAAAATCAATAGTTGTAGGTATTCCTGCAATGCCAAGAAAAGATTTCATTAAACAACTTAAAACTTTAAAAGATGCTCAAGAAATCTTTGCAAAATTCAGAAAATATGAACCATTATTAAAAGAATTTGAGGATAATATCAATAATGACCACAATTCTTAAAGAGACATCAATAACAGGCAACGGGCTTATGAAAAATAAGCCCTGCACTGTAAACTTTTTTCCATCAAAAACAGGCAAAATAAGATACTTCATCAATGGTGCAGAACCATTTGAAGCTAGTGCTGATAATGTATTAGCAACAGACCATTGTGTCGTTTTAGGAAACAAAAAATCTAAAGCAATGTTGACAGAACATTTGACAGCTGCTTTAGCTTTTTGCGGAATAGACAGCATTGATATTTGTATGGACGAAATGGAAGTACCGGCACTTGACGGAAGTTCTAAAAAATGGGTTGAACTTTTTGAAAAAGCTGGTATTGAAAAACATTTATTTGAAAAAACGAAACATTATACAGTTACAGAACCTGTATATTATTTGAACGGAAAAACAAGTCTTGTAATATTACCTGCAGATGATTTATATATTTCTTATGCAGTAAATTATGATCACCCAGATCTAACAAGACGCTGGGTTGCGTATAATCCAAAAAATAAACAAGAAATCATTGAAGCTAGAACTTTTGGATTTTATAAAGATTTAAGAAAATTCCAAATGCTAGGTTTTGCACAAGGTGTTACAATCGAAAATACATTAGGACTTAAAGATGATGGATACACATCAGAATTACGTTCTGAAAATGAACCTATTAAACATAAAATTTTAGATTTAATCGGTGATTTGTATTTAACAGGTGTAAATCCGCTTAATTTGAGATGCCAAATCTTAGTTAAAGAAGCAGGACATGCAGTACATATTAAAACTGCCAAATTATTAAAAGATAAATTAATAGAATGTAAATAAGGAGACAGAAATGACAGAAGAAACTAAACAAGAAGTTTTGCAATTTGACACAATGCAAATTATGGAAATGATTCCACACCGTTACCCATTCTTACTTGTAGACAGAATTACAGAATGTGTACCAGGCAAATACGCTAAAGGGTATAAAAATATGACTATGAATGAACAATTCTTCCAAGGTCACTTCCCTAACAACCCAATCATGCCTGGCGTATTGCAATTAGAAGCTATGGCTCAATGCTCAGCTCCTGTATTAATGACAATGCCTGAATTCAAAGGGAAATTAACTCTTTATGCAGGTGTAGACGGTGTTAGATTTAAAAATATCGTAAGACCTGGTGACAGATTTGATATGGAAATCGAACTTACAAAAGTTAAAGGTCCTATCTGCAAAGCTCACGGTATCGGAAAAGTTGACGGAAAAGTATGTGTAGAAGCAGATATGACTTTTGCTCTTAAATAGAAATCAATAATTAAAAATAAATAAAAAAGACTTGAGTAATTCTCAAGTCTTTTTTTTATTCAAAATCTAAACTAAATCGAAGATATTCTTCTTCATTATCAAAATTTTTAACAAGAGTTATGCCATCTTTGTCATACAAAGAAGCTTTTGCAAATTTACCATCTTTATATTTTATTATTGATTTTATTGCAGAACTATCTCTAAAAGCAACATCTATAACTCGATTTCCTGAATCATCAAATTCTGTATAGTAATTCAAATGGATTCCTTCATCTGAGTAAAATTCTTTACTTAATTTCCCGTTTTTAAATTGCTGAACAACATTTTCAGATCTTTGACCTTCAATTTTAGAAAAATCAAAATATTTTTTATCTAAAACAAACGGTTTTTTACTATCTGGAATTTCAGATAAATTTACTTTATTTTCACTTTTTTTAGCACCACGTTTTCTTGAATTTTTTTTAGTTTTTGGTCTTTCAGTAATTATATCTTCAATAATATTTTCTTCAGATGCAATATTTTTATCATCATTTTTTACAATCTGTTCTGCCAAATCTTGTGTATTAGAAATATTTTCAGCTGTTTCAGCATTTGAATTTTTAATTCCACTAACATTTATATCAGGAGTTTCAGACACTGGAGTTTTTGAATTCGGTTTAATATTATCTGATAAATTTGTTTTCTTTAACCCACTACCACCATGACGACCTAAATAATACAAACCACCAATAACTATTGCAGCTGCAGCTGTTGCCGCAACAGTATATTTAATAATTTTTTGTTTTTTTTCTTTTTGCCTATCTGTATTTTCTAATTTCAGATTTTGTTCTGTATTATTAGTTGAAGATGCAAAATTAATATAATTAGATTTAATATTCTGAATTCTCATATTCTAACTAAAATATCAACAAAAAAATTTTTGCCATGATAGCAAAAAAAATTTTTAGGATTTTTTTATCAAAAGGAGAAAAAATTATGAAAATATACAACATTACCCCATACAATTTACAATACAAAAAAATCAATACAAATTCACAAAATGCAGAAATTAAAAATGAACAAACTAAAAGTCAACAATATGAAAAACTTCCTTCAACAATGCAATATTTAGCATTTACAGGCGGATACAGCTTAGACTTAGGACAAACTATAAAACAGCTAGATAAACTTTCTCAAAAAAATTCCTCAGTTTATCCTCCAAATATAAGGGAATGGGCAGGAATGATTTTGGAAGAAGGTAATAAAACAAAAGAAACCCTCATTTCTATACATAAAAAATACTTTGCGAATTTAAAAAAATGTTTCAGTTTAGATGAAATAAAAACTAAATTCCCAGAATTCAAAGACGTAATTTCTTCAGACAATGCATACACTTCTAAAGGTTCATTTATCGACAAATTCCAAAAAGGAGAACTTGAATTTTTTGATAATGACGAAGATTTATCTGTCCAGTTAATAAAATTATACTGGGGAGAAGGATTTTCGCTAAATGACTTAAAAAAATATGCAAACGGACAAGATTTATATTACACAATGACCAAATTGCATATTCCTACAGCTAGCAGAGATTATGGCCATGTACTAAAATTCTCAGATCCTGAATATAATGAAAGACTAACTCGTGAAATGACAGAAAAACGTTTGACAGCTTTGGATAGAAAAGCACAAATGGAAGACGGAGAACCTGTATATATTAAACGAGGCCCACTATCAGCTGAACATAAACAAAAAATTTCAGAAAGCTTGAAAAAATACTATCAGCAGCACCCCGAAAAAATTTACGATATGTCTGAAAGACAAAAAGAATTCTACCGCCAAAATCCTGACAAATCAGAAGAAATAACTCTTGTGTTAAACAAGGCTTGGAATATTTTTGGAGCAGACAGAATTAAAGCTGCAATGAGCAAATTTATGAAATCAAAAGGAGTAAAATCCTTTGACCCTGAACATAACCCTATAAATATGTCTAAAGAACAATCTAAATTATTAAAACAATTCTGGGGTTCTAATGAATGGGCAAAAAAATCTTTCTCAAAAAACATGGAATTCGCATGGAAAAAAGTAAAAGAAGATATGGATAAATTCTACATTGTTGATATAACTCCTGATGGATTTAAACAAAAATTTTACCAATGGACAAAAGAAAAAAATCTAAATTTAGATCATCTTGATTTTAATTTCAAAATTTATAAACATAAACACGAACTTGATTCGGGCAACGGAGTTGAATTAAGTAAGTATATTCCACAATTTATAGATGAATATTTTGAAAAAGCCCATATTGACCAAAGCAGCGTAATGGCTAATACATATATGCTTGCCTTAATCAATTTATCAAAAGAGCTAAAAAACATAGCTAAAAAAACAACTAATTATCCAGAAACCCAAAAAACTATAGAATTATCAAGACACCTGATAAAAGAACTACTATTTGAACAAGGAGAAGGACTTCAAAGACGTATCAGAACTTTTGATGCTGTTGAAATTCAAGAGATATACAGATCTGTTTTAACCTTATTTTTCAAATTGGATAATGCCGAAAAATTTATAACCCTATTTAAGAATCACCTTGATAATGCCTATATCGCAGTAGAAAAACGTCAAGGGAAACCAGTAATGATAGATAAAGAAATGGCTGAAGGCGTATTAAAATAATATAAAAATCCACGACATTTGCTCAACTTTGTACTATAATTGAAACATTAAGTATAAGAGAGATAAAAAACGGGAGCGAACTTGTGTGAGCGACTGACAAAATACTCAAAAATTTCAACAAAAATTAGAAAAGAGGGTAAAAAACGGGAGCGAACTTGCGTGAGCGACTGACAAAATACTTAAAAATTCAACAAAAATCAGAAAAGAGGGTAAAAAACGGGAGCGAACTTGCGTGAGCGACTGACAAAATACTTAAAAATTCAACAAAAATCAGAA
>CALVEU010000012.1 GCA_944326635.1 Candidatus Gastranaerophilales bacterium
TGTCCCTATGTTTGTAGCTTTTTCTTCTAATCTTCTAAAGGAATTTTTTGGCAATAATTGTTTAGCTTTCGGTGTCACAATTGAACCGCCAACCCAGTTAATTTTTGCACCGAAGTTTGTGTTGTTTGTTCGATTGCTAATTGGTTGTATTTGCATAATTCACCTCCTACAGTTTGAAGATTCTTTTTGGAGATAATATTATCACAAAAAGGTTTAAGTGATATTGTATTTCCAAAGATTTGTATAGTTAGTATTTACTTTAAAAATTTTTATTGTATTCTATACAACATGGAAAGTAAACTTTCCAATTCAATAGGGGTTAAGTATTTTATATTATTTTTTGGAGGTTATACATGAAGGAGTATAAAGGTAAATTTACTACAAAGTTATTTTGGACTGGTTGTGGTTTATGTGCAGGCTGGTTTATATATAATCTTGTAGGTAGATTTACTCATAGTTTTTTAATTTCTGCAATTGCTGCTATAGTTGTTGTTATTTGGATGCTTTATAAGGTTTATTACGCAGATAATGTTTCAATTGTTTTTACTGATGATAACCAGCTTATTATAAAAAGATTCGGAAAAATAATAAAAGGATTCGCTATCGATCAATATTATTGGTCTGAATATTCAAAAGATTCAAATACTAAAAGTGAAGATGACCAAGATATTTATTATGTAAGTAAAGAAACTGGAAAAGAAGATTATATTGATGCAACTAACTTCAGTGGCGAAGATTACGAAGAAATGCTTTCAAAGTTGGGTGCAAAAATTGAAAATAAACCACCTATTAAAGTAGCAACCATTAAAAAGTAAGGAGGAATAATAATGGATATGACTCAGTATATTCTAATTGTAGGCGGCTTAATTGTTTTAAGTTTTGTTTATCAAGGAGTTGCAATGTATATGCACTCAATGTCAAAGAAAAAATATGAAAATGAAAACCCTGATGCATCAATTATGGTAATTAAAGATTGTCAATGGCATCCGCTAGGATTCACTAATACTGTTAATTGTTTAACAATCAATGGTGAACCTCAAATGCAAATATCTGTTGGATATGGTCAAAGAGGTCATTATTTAGTTCCTGGGACTAACGTTTTAGAATTACAATATGAAACTCAAAGACCTGGAATATTACATAAATGGGTAAGAACAACTTATGATCCTCAAAAAATTGAAGTAAACGTTGAACCTAAAAAACAATATTCAATTTCTTATGATAAAAAACAAGGATCTTTTGTTTTTGAAGAATTAGCAGAAAAAAGGTAAAAATGGATTTTGCAAGAATTAAAAATAATATTAAAAGAATAATTAATTGTTTTAAAGATGTAAAATATATATATAATGAAAAAGCACCGATATTAAGCAGAGAACAATATGCTGCACTGAATATCGGTGCAATTAATTCAGAGCAAAATGGATATTAGTACAATTGTATTGAAACAGAACCTGATAAAGAAGATGTTGCAGGTCGATTAAGTGACTATTATGGAATATATGACAGTGAATCAGCTCTAGAAACTTTAGATTGGTTATTGCATAGAGGACATAATATTTACTTTGAAGCAATAAGACCAGTAATTGCAAATTCTGTTCAAGAATTTAATGTAGATATTTTATTGGAAGAAGAAAAAGACCGTTCTTTAATGGCTTATGTTGGCAATATAAAAGAATCTCTAGAAGTTCTTGTTGATGAACATATTATAAAAGGTGCAAGTGAATTCAAAACAATATCTGTTAAAGCTTGGGACTTAGGTCGATTAGTTTTAGTTACTCGTTGTTGTTGTGATGTTGGTTACATTACAGAAGAACAAGCTTGGCAATCCATAATGGCAGCATATGAATTTGCTAGAGAACTTTATCATAATTGGAATGAATTTGCTCAAGGATATATTGTTGGAAGAGCTATGTGGAATGGTAATGATGGTTCTTTATATGGGATCATTAGTATAGCTCAAGCTTTATTAAACGATAATAACAGTCCTTGGACAAAATACCTTTTGCATTAACTGTAATTTTAATAACTTTAAGAATATATATATAGTTGTTAGATGTATTAAAAACACAGAAAAAATAAATTTGCTACAATTTCAATAATTTATTATTTAAATATAGCAAAAAAAATATTTACGTCTTTTTAATATATAGATATGAAAAGGAGTAAAATTTAATGAGAATTCAGCTCAATATGAACAATGCAGTAATTCCTGACAATAATAAAAAAACTAATTTTGGAACTCGATTTTCTCCAAAATTACAAGAAGCTTTAATAGAAGCAACAAAGCGTTCATTAATAACACAAGAACATCTAAAATACATTAGAAAAATTAAAAATGATGGTTTCCCTACATATATAGACTTAAAACCTTATTACTATCCTGGAGAGGAAGAATTAATTATAACCAGCCCCAATATTGATAAATTACATAATGCAAAAAATATTACCCCTCGTGGAAGAAGAGTTTGTGCTTATAATAAAAGTAGAATGTCTTATCATTTAGATTACGAAGAGCTTGCAAAAGCATTTTCACCTAAATCAGCTTTTGCTTTAAATATAAAATGGGCCGAAGAAGATGCCATTTATTTATTAAAAAATCTCAAACAAAAAAAGATGGCAAAAGCTAACCCAGATGAGATTAGAAAAATTTTTAACGCTTAAAATTTTTCTTCTAAACGAAATTTAAATATTTAATTAGATATCTATAAAATTTGATTATATGACAAAAGATTAGGTAAATAATGCATTTGAACATTTCTTTGGAATTAAAAATGTTAACGTGAATATAAAATGGTTGACTGCAGGTGATTTTGCAACCGTAAAAAGGAAATCAGATTTTTTGTGCATTAATGAATTGTTTGAACTTTGTAAAATGCTTGAGGTTGAACTTAAAATTAAGAAAGCCAAAATCCTAAAGAATAATATTGGTTTTAAAATATATTAATATAAAAAAGGTCAGAAATTTATAATTTCTGACCTTTTTAGATGATTATTACTTAGTTTTCATAATAAATTTGTATGCAATCTATATCAAAAATTGTTGCTAAAGTTATCTTTTTACAAGAGCTGCTAAGTTCGCAAAACCACCTAAACCATTCCAAACTTGGCTACTCGGATGGTGGTTAAATTCATTTGCAACTTCTTGGTTTACACCTATTATAAAAGTCTGTTTATTTTTAAGAACTGTTTCTATTTCTTCAATTAGATTTTTACAATATGAATCTTTTTCTTTTCCAAGTCCCCAAGCTAATACAACATCTTTATTTTCATCATTACTTATTTGTCTTAAGTAGCTGATAATAAATTCTTTGTTTACAGAATTAGTATTTTTAAGAGACGATTTGGAATGGTTAGGGCTTCTTAGTGAAAACAAATTAATGATTTCAACAATACCATAATTTGAATCTTCAGCTAACTTTATACAATTTTGGATAGTATCATCATTTTCATCAGGATTTGCATAACTCGGATTATATAGAATAAATACTATTGATTTATCATTTGAACTTAAATTGTACCTTGCAAAATATCTGTGTTTATACGGATATTTATCAAACAAATATCTAAGATTAAACTTACTAATTTCTTTAGAATTATATTGTTCATTCTTAGAAAATACCATAAAACCATTGTTTAAAACTAATTCTTTTACTATAAAATCTTCTGATTTAAGTTTTTTCCCTGTATCATTTACATTGTTAATTAATTCAATAAGTTCTCCAGTCATTCATAAACTCCTTTCATTTTTTATGTTTGAGAATATACTTTTAACGTGATTTTTAATTTTACTATTACTAGTTATTAAATTTGTAAATAGATTTTATCTCTGTTAATCTTAGTTGACTAATTCCTTTTATAGAATTAATAGATGGCGAAGAGAGATGCCTTTGGAAAGTATCATCTGTTATTTGATATAAATTTTTTTGTTTCTCCTTTAATGTTGAATATAGATTGTCAATTATTTTATCTATGTATGGAATTTTTCGTGGTAATTTACCCCAACACAGAACAACATCATTAGGTAAATCATCAAAATCTATCTCACACTCATATTCCTTCAAAAATTCTTTTTTATAACATTTGCAAACAAAATCAGCTCCTGAAATTCTTATAGGAAATAGGTTAAAAACAACAATTTTATTATAACCTTCTTGATTTGCAAATTTGATAGCATTTCTAATAGTGTCGTCACTATTTTCAGGATTTGCAAAACTTGGATTAAACATAATAAAACCTAAAGCATTCTCAGACTGCTTGGATTTAGATTGCCAACTTGCAATTAATTTGGTTCTATTTTTATGATAAATCCCATTAACTTTAACTTTTTCTTTAAAATTAATTTTTTTATTTTGATTATCATAAAGTTTTTGAATTTCTTGCATTTCTTCCTTGCTAAATTTTGAATTAAAAACAACTTCAACTTTAACATTTAAACATTCATTCTTATTAATTTTTATTTGCCAATTGTGCATCTCTATTTTCCTTTCAATTTTTATTTTAAATTCATACACTGTCTAAAATGGACGTATTAGAAATTCTTATTTTTTATTTTATTGATCGCTCTTATTGCATTGAACCTCAAGTATTTTGATACAAAAAGTATCATTCAATTTTACCAGTACTGAATATTTAGTAAAAAATCCAGAATGGGAAAATTATAATTTATCTTATACTGTATTTCATCATTTAAAATATGTATCAAAATATAATCTTAAAACAGTGATAACAAAGCACGTCCAAATAAGACGTGCTTCTATTTTATACTTATTTCAGAAAGGAAATTTTTATATGAAATATTTAATCAGAGCAAAAAAGGTCGTATTCAGTGGCAATATGAAAATGATTATTAAGTACATCTCTGATTTTTATAACTCCGAAGTTAAGGAATGGACTGGAAAATCAGGAGAATGGAATGATTTAGGTCAATTTAAATCTTTTATTGAATCTAAAGGATATTCAATAAAAGACAAAATTTCATCAAATTGTCGCTGTGAAGGAACAGCAATAACAAATGCAGAATTTAAGAAAATCTGGAATGAATGCCATTTTGATATTAAAACGGTCGCACAGAGACTCCACATAGAAGAAAGAATAGTAGCACAAATTGCAAGAAAAATGAAAGTGAGGAAATAATATGTATGAAATTCAAGGGAAGTATACCTCCGCAAAAATTTTTACAGAAATTGAAGATAAGGACGTAACTGATCAAACGCTTTCGATTTGTAACCATCCTATTTTTAAGGATTGCAAAGTTCGAATTATGCCAGATTGTCATAAGGGTAAAGGTTGTACCATTGGGTTTACAGCAGAAAAACCTAAGAATGGTGAAATTATTCCAAATATTATTGGGGTAGATCAGTTTTGTGGAATGCATGTTATAAAATTAAGTGATAATGACATTACAAACGATTATGAGAAATTAGATAAAGTTATTCGCAGAAATATTCCATTTGGAAGGGATGGTAGAAGGAGATTTAGTGAGCTTGTACCTGAAGAGTTTATTGAAAAAACAAAAAAGATTTGCAAAGATTTTTTGAAAGATAATTTTGTTAATCACGTTAATAAAATAGGTTCATTAGGAGGTGGAAATCATTTTATTTCCCTAGAAAAAGGTGATACTGGAACATACTTGATAATTCATAGTGGGTCAAGAAATATTGGTTTGAAACTTGCTATCTATTTTCAAGATTTGGCTATCACAAAACATTGTTACGGAGAGGGTGAACTAAAACAGCTTTCATTTTTAACAGATAAAGATGCTCAGGATTATTTAGATTGTGCTGAATTTTGTCGAGAATATGCAAAACTTAATCGTAAAATTATGGCACATGATATAATGGTTGGAATGCGTTGGAAATTAGATGATGAATTTGAAACTATCCATAACTATATTGGAAAAGATGGAATTATTAGAAAAGGAGCTATTTCTTGCAAAGAAGATGAAAGAGTTTTAATTCCCCTTAATATGGCAGACGGTTCTTTAATTTGTGTTGGGAAAGGAAATTTAGATTGGAATAATTCGGCTCCTCATGGAGCAGGAAGAACATTGTCAAGAATGCAAGCAAAGGACCAATTAACAATGCAAGAATATAAAAATCAAATGACAGGGATTTTTTCAAGTTGCATATCTTTGGCAACACTTGATGAGTCTCCAGGTGCATATAAAAATAGTGATGAAATAATTAGAGCAATTGAACCATCAGCAAAAATTTTAGACCATCTAAAACCTCTATATAATTTTAAAGCAAAAGAATAAATTTAGACGACCATATTGGACGTATTTTTGTGATACAATAAATTCAATAGGAGTTTAAGTATGAAAGATAAACCAAGATATTCGAGAGTTTCTGATATTTTAGATTTGATAATATTTATGTTATCAAGATTTAATGGAGTATCTTTGAGTGATATCCAAGAACGATATAATATATCAAGAAGAACCGCAGAAAGAATGAGAGATGCCGTATTGGCATCATTTCCTCAGGTTGATGAAATCGAAACAGATGATCGTTGTAAAAGATGGGGATTTACAAACTATTCCTTAAATGAATTGGTGACTTTCTCAAATGAGGATATTGCATTGTTAGAAAATCTTAAAAAAACTTGTGACAATCTTTCTCAATCTGAAATTGAAAACATCGTAATAAAAATGAAAGCTTTAAAGCATAAATTTACTAAAATAGATGAAGAAAAAATTGAATTAATTCTTCAATCAGAAGGTTATGCTATAAGACAAACACAGAATTTTAAAGTAGATTTAGAACAAGTCTCTGTTATTCGTCAAGCAATTAAAGAAAAAAAGAAATTGCAAGCTGAATACCATGATAAAATCAGAATTCTAGAACCTTTGGGGTTAATTTACGGGGAAAAAGTTCATCTTATAGCAAGAGAACCTCAAAAAGGTGAAGGTGAGTATAATTATGTTTTGCATAAATTAAAAAATGTCAAACTTACAAATGAAACTTTTGATTCAAAAGATTTTAATTTGCAAGAATATTCTCAAAAATCTTTCGGAGTATATTTTGGTGAAATCTATGATGTTAAACTAAAATTTATACCGGAAGCAGCGGAAGATGTTATGAATTATAATTTTCATCCGACACAAAAAATAAATTTGCAAGATGACGGCAGCGTAATAGTAACCTTTAAAGCAAGTGGTGATAAACATATTATGTGGAACCTTTTTAAATGGGGAAATGCTGTTGAAATTCTTGCTCCTAAGTCATTGCATCAAAAGTATCAGGAAACATTAAAAAGTCTAATTAAAGAATAAAAAAGGAATTTTATAAAATGACAATAACACCAAATTCAAAGCAACAGGAATGTATTGATAATATTGATGGCAAATATCTTGTACTTGCAGGACCTGGTACAGGTAAAACTTTTACAATGATTCAAAGAATTAAGAATATGATTGAAAAAGGTATTAATCCTGAAAAGATTTTGTGTCTTACTTTTTCTGATGCTGCAACTAATGAAGTTAAAACAAGGCTTGAAAAAGAATTAGGCAAGCTTGATGTTAGTGTTAATGTCTATACTTATCATGGTTTTTGCAATGAAATTATTTTAGAAAATGCAATTGATTTTGAGTTGTCTGACAATATTAAAGTAATACCTGATGCTGTATCAATTTCTCTTATAAAAGAATGTATTGATGAGATTGATTCAAAAGTTTATAGGACAAAAAGGAATGATCCTTATTATTTTATAAAAGAAATTAGAGATAATATAAAAGAAATCAAAGCAAACAGATTAACAAAGGAAAAATTTTTCAACAATATAGAAACAAATCCTGATTGGGAACCAAAACTTGTTGAATTGCAGAAGAAACTTGCAGAATTAAATGAAAACAATAAAAAAGTTCCTAAAAAGCTGTTAAATGATATTGATGCTATTGAAAAGAAAATAACAAAAGTTAAAGAGATTTGGAAATTTTATGAGTTATATAAGTCAAAAATGGAAGAACAAAGATATTTTGATTTTAGCGATATGATAAATCTTGTTTTGGAAAAATTTGAAACTGATTCTGCTTTCTTATCAAAAATCGCTAATAAATATGAATATATTTTGGTCGATGAATACCAAGATACAAATAAAAATCAGAATGAGATAGTTTTTAATTTAACTAAAGCTCTTGAGAGTGAAAATGTTTTTGTAGTTGGAGATGATGATCAAATTATATATACATTTCAAGGTGCAAGAATTGATAATGTAGAGAGGTTTTTAAAAGAATTTCCGGACACTAAAGTTATTTGTCTAAAAGAAAATATGCGATCTACTCAAAATATTCTTGATACTGCAAGAAAAATTGTAGAGCAAGATGATAAAAGATTAGAAATTAATCCTGAATTTGCACAATATAATATTGATAAACATTTAGTTTCAAAAAACACAAAATTACCATTTAAGGATAGAAAAGTAAGGTTTTATCATTATGCAGATATTCTCCAAGAGTATCAAGAAATTGTTGATGAGATTGTAAGTCTTATTGAATCAGATGATTGCCCAATAGATGATAGTGGTAATAAAAAACTATCAGAAATTGCAATACTTACACGAGATAATAATTCTCTTGCGACATTTGCTGAAATGCTAAAAGAAAAAAATATCCCATCAGAATTAAAAGAAGGTAAGAGTATATTTCAAATAATATCTTCAAATATTTTGTATTATTATATGCAATTACTAATAAATCCAGAGCTGCATTCTGATAAATTTTTCAGATTAGCATTATCACAACCTTTTAATATTCACCCAAAGGATTTTGAAACAATTTATAATCAAAAATCTCATTACAAATCTTTTGTAGAGATGATAAATTCTATTGATAAAAAAGAGCTTATAGAGCCTGAAAAAATAGATAAATTTATCAATATTTTTAATCATTTGTTGTCTTACAAAACAAATGAAACATTAAAAAATGTAGTTTTAGAAATTGGATGCAAAACCGGGATATTTGACTATTATATTAATTCAGAAACTAATAGAATAGAAAATATTTCAGGACTAAAAAAACTTGTAGATGAAGCTGTTAATTTTTCAAACACTCAAAAGAAAATCAGTATAGAAGAATTTGTAGAATATTTGACAATGTGTTTTACAGATGAAATTCCTATAAAAATAGACAAATCACCTGTTGCAATGAATGCTGTTCAATTATCAACTTATCATTCAGCAAAAGGACGAGAATTTGAATATGTTTATATGCCTACTCTGAAAAACAGGGATTGGGAAAGCAGTTCAAAATCTTTAAGACCTACAGTTCCATTAGATGCATCAGAGTACAAAACAGATGATGAGTTAAGAGAGTTAAAAAAATCAGATTGCATTAAACTTTTATATGTCGGTATGACAAGAGCAAAACATACCTTAAGACTTTCTTACCCGAAAAATATTAACGGTTCAACGCAAACTCCTACAAAATTTATCAGTAGTATTGAAGATGTTTTTGAAATAGAACAGGAACCTTTTACTTATGACAGTTCGACCTTCTTATTAGGAAATATAAAAGCTCTCAGAAAACTCGATTATGACTACGAAAAAGATTTTTGTTCTATGGTTGATAAAAAACTTGAAGGAAAATCATTTTCCCCAAGTGCAGTGAATACTTATTTAAAATGTCCACGCCAGTATTTTTATAATTATATTCTGGATTTATCTCCAAAAGACGGAAATCCTGATCCTTTGAGCTTTGGTAAAGCTGTCCATTCAGCTTGTGAATTTGCTGTAAGATTTGCCAAACTAAATAATGAATACCCAACAAAAGAAGAGTTTATAAATGAATTTAAAAAGGCATTAGATAAATTGCCTATGTCGAGTTATAAACAACGAGAAATTCATATTGAACGAGGAGAAAAGGCTCTTAGTGAATATTATATTCAGATGTGCAACACTCCAAGTTCAATGCTTTATGAAGTTGAAAAACCTATAAATTTTGAGCTTGATGGAATAAAATTTTATGGAATTATAGATAGGATAGATAAAAATTCTGACGGAACTTACACTATTTATGACTATAAAACAGGTGGTGCAAAAGATTCAAAAATTATTTGCCCAGATGGGAAGCACGAAGATTATTACAATCAAATGGGGTTATATAAATATTATTTTGAAAAATCTACAGGTAATACTGTGAAAGAAACAATATTTATTTTTCCTGAAGAATTTACAGATAATTTTACTTTGAATTTAACTCAAGACGACTGCAAAGCTATTGATGCAAAATTTAAAGAAGCAATTTCAAACATAAAAAATTATAAATTTAATCCAACTCCAGGTAATGAAACTTGTAAATATTGCTCTTATAAAGATTTTTGCTAGATAAATTATTCATATACAATCGAGTTAAAGTATTTGTTTGTGATAATGAAAAATTAAATTCAGAAGTGATATTAGATATGTTAATATTTAATTAAAGAAAAAGTAATGAAAAAGAATATTCGGTTTTAAAAATTTAGAAGTTTCTGGATATTTGTATCACCGAACTTGACATAGTTGTATTTTAATATAATTTATATGCACAAACAAAAGGAGGCAATATGAATAATAATTTAATTATTATTGGCATTGGGGAAGGTGGATGCAAAATAGTTTCAAAACTGGATGAAAAATATCCAAAACTGTTTATTGATACTGATGAAGATGTTATTGAAAAATATAACGGTTTAAGAATTGGTAAAAAGACTTGTGGAGAGTATTCAGCTCAAGGAGATATTAATATTGCGGAATTATCTTTGATAGAAAGTAAAGAAGATTTATTATCTGCAATAAAAAACTATGATGAAATAATCCTTGTTGCTCCTTTAGGAGGTGGTACATCCTGTGGGACTACAAAAAAACTTGTTGAATTAATTATAGAAACAAATAAATCTGTTAAGCTTTTTACGAGTTTTCCATTTGATTTTGAAGGTAGAGTCCGTCTATTGAAATCTGTAAAAACTTTTGATTATTTAAAGCAATTTTGTGATGTTATTCTTGTTGACAAGTTTGATATTTATAAAATTCGCAACAGAATCAGCATTAATGAAATATTTGAAAACCAAGATAATCTATTTATTCAAGAAATAGAAAAACATTGTAACAAATAAAATTACTGGAACAAGTTGGAATGGTAAGAAAATTTTTAGCCTAGTAAAATGAAAAAATTAAAAAATAAATTTAAGCAAGCGACTGATTTTAGATTTGGTAAGGCTTTTGTGAATATTTCAAATTGTGAAGATACTTTTTGTATTAACAAAAAGGGGGAAGTCCTTTTTAAAACTAAATTTAAACCGTTTGGATTTGATCATGCAAATCAGTCTATTGTACATAATAAAGAGTTTTTACATGGCGTAATCAATCGCAGAGGGCAGATAATTATTCCTTGCATATATGACTATATTTATACAGAACTTAATGGCTATACTTTAGAAAAAAATGGTATTAATAAAAAAGTAAATTTTGAAGGGAAGTCTATTTTTCAACCACAGTCAAAATCTAATGTTATTATGTTTGTAACTAAACGAGTATCATTACTACCTTATCTTCCGAGAGAGAAGAATGGTAAATGGGGGATTGTTCCATTTCTAGGAGAAGAAAATGAAATAGTAATTCCCTTTGAATATGACGATTGTGACAACTTTTATGAATATGAGCTTGCTAGAGTCAAAAAAAATGGGAAATATGGGTTTATAAATCCTAAAAATGAAATTGTTATTCCTATCGAGTATGATAGGGTTGGAGACTTTGGCTTTAAATTCGGCATATGTCTTGTTGAAAAAGATGGGCGCTGTGGATTTATTGATAAAGATAACAATCTTGTAATACCGTTAATGTACGGAATTTCAAGTAATGAATTTATAGAGGGAATAGCTTGTGTTGAAGTAAATAGGGAAGCTGAAACTTATTACAAATATATCAGTACTAATGGAGATGATGCTTTTTAATGATAATATTTGTGTCTTTAGGCTTGATTAAAAATAAAAATTCCATGTTAATTAAAATTTCAGGGAATTTTATTTAAAATATTGAATTTTTAGGTTTTAAAATAGTTTGTTATTGAACTTTTTGAGAATAATCCCTGTTCAAATAAAAACAGGGATTTTTATCGATTTTAATTAGTATAATTTTTGTTCTATAATAACCGTAATGAAAAAGATTTTAGCAATTGCGTTAATACTGACAACAGTATCAATTTTACCTGTATCTGCATCAGTTGTACATAAGGTAATTAAGGTTATTGATGGCGATACTGTATATGTTGACTTTAACGATAACGGAATTCCAGAGCAAAATGAAAAAGTTCGTATTAATGGAATTGATACTTTTGAAACTAAATTAAATGACGGGCTAAATTGGCAGATGAAACTCTATAATTTTACTCAAGATGAAGTATTAGGACTTGGGTATTACGGGAAAGAGTTTGCTAAAAAAGAGCTGCTAAATAAACCTGTAAGAGCTGAATACACCGCAGAAGAAAAGTTTGATAAGAATAACAGACACCTGATGTCAATTTATTATGATTGCAACAGGCATGGCAAATGCAAGAACTATGAAGAAGAAGTTTTAAAAACAGGACTCGCAACAATTTATACAAAATCGAACCTTGCAGTTCAGTTAAAACCTTATGAGAATATAGATAAAATAAAAGCTAATGCGAAAAAATCTCATAAGCTTAATCTTGTTTTATTAAATAAGAAAACAGGAAAGTTTCACAGACCTGATTGTGAGTATGCTCAATTTATGGGTGGAGCAGACCTTACAGAAAGAAAAAATATAAAAAGAGCTGTTGGTGGGCAATGTTGCATAAACCAAAAACCAGACATTATTAAACAAAAAAAGATGGCTAAAATATTGTCAGATTTAGAAAAAGATAATATTGCTATATATTTTGTTGACCCGTTAAAGAATAAAAAACCTATTAATGAACCTGATAGTGATGCTGCACTTGCTTTGCTTGCAATGATAAACAACGCAAGAGAAAGTATTGATTTTGCTATTTATGGCATTGGAGGTCAGGATGAAATTTTTATGGCATTAGTTGAAGCTCAAAAAAGAGGTGTTAAAGTTCAAGGTGTAACCGATGTAGATATGAATTATCAAAATATTTATGCTGATACTTTTCGACTAATTTCGTTGTTAAAAACAGTTGTTGTCGATTTTGAGTCAACTCAAAAAACAGAGGAAGTTGTAAGAAAGAAATTTTATAAAAATGGAATTAATGTGCCCTATATGCAACAAATATCTTTTGATGTTGATAATAATATAATTGACCGTTCTTATATTGGTAAATATGGTATAAGAGTGCAAAAGGGAATAATGCACAATAAATTTTTCATTATTGATAATCAATATGTTTGGACTGGTTCGACAAATGTAAGCTCAGGTTGTATGACTTATAATTCAAATGTTTCTGTTGCAGTTAAATCTAAGGAGATTGCAGATCTATATACTAATGAATTTAATCAAATGTATCTTCAGGGAAATTTTCATCAAGCCAAGGCTCCGACAAAAGATAATGAGAATATATCAATAAATGATAAAACTAAAATTTCCGTTTATTTTTCTCCGAAGAGTCAAGTATTTAATCGAGCAATTATCCCTCTAATTCAACAAGCAAAGACCTCTATAGATATACCTATGTTTTTCTTAACTCATAGGGAGACTATACAAGCTTTATTAGATGCCCATAATCGAGGGGTAAAAATTAGAATAATATTAGATGCGGTTGGAGCTAAAAGTGCTTATAGCAAACACGATATTCTTCGAGAAGCAGGCATTCCTGTAAAAGTAGAAAACTGGGGCGGAAAAATGCACATGAAGTCTATGATTGTAGATAATAAAACAATAGTGGTTGCTTCAACTAATTGGACAAGTACTGCCTCAAGAACTAATGATGAAAATCTTTTAGTGATATCTGATGATAAACTAGCTCAAGAGTTTATAAATGAATTCAATCGACTTTATACATCTATCCCCAATAAATGGTTAACTAGAAACCCTGATCCGGAAGGGAGAGATTCCAAGTATTCTTGTTGCGATGGAGTTGACAATGATCACAATGGGTTAACAGACAAAAACGATAATAACTGCAAATTATTCCATAAGAAAGATAAAACTAGAGGTTTAACTCCTAACTTAGAAAATTTCAATTAGTTTAGACTTTATAAGTAAGGTATTATTTTTTGGTATTATTTTGTTATACTTTTCTTTGACAAATTTAATATTTTCAGGTTTTATCAAATTTTTTAAGGAAATATCAGTATTCCAATAAAAGGCATTCTTTTTCATTCCATCACCTTTTTCAAATTCATATGACATAGCTTTTTTATAGAGATTTGGATGATTTTCGTATAAATCTAACCAACTTTTTTTAGTTTGAAATGGGCAGAAGTAACATCCTGAACGTTCTCTCCATTTATAGTAATCTGGGTAATCTATCCCTACATTTTCAAGAATTGCAGTTACATCTGATTTATAAATATTATAATCTACAAAAGGATGACACTCTTTCAATTTGTCAGTATCTTTGGTAGTTTTTAATCTCCAGGCTTCATCAGCTCTTATCCCAATATACATTTTTACAATACCATCAGAATAGTTATTTTTAATAAAATTCCTGAAAGGTTTTGTTTTTAATTCAACAGTACACCAACGGCAATTTACTGCTGGGATTTGATTATATATCTGATAAATATGGTCAAAACTTCTTTCAGGTTTTATTCTAATGATTGTTTTATTTAGAAAGACCTCAATTTTATTCAAATAATCATAGGTTTCAGGTAAATCGCATTCTGTATCACAAAAAATAAATTCTAATTTTTCAAAAATCTCCGGCATATTATCTTTCATAAAAAAAGCAAGAGCTGTAGAATCTTTACCGCCAGATAGAGATAAAATATGATATTCTTTTTCCATTAGTTCTCCTTATATTACGTATATAAAAAGCAGACCTTCGCTACTTACGCCCCGCCTACGCGTGCCGTGCGTAGCTACGCTGTCTAACATGCCACTCAAAAATCCCGCTCTAGGTTTTGGTTATGCGGAATTTTCTCGGGATACAAAAGCACAGCAAAGCATCTGCTTCACTGTGCTTAAAAACTTTCAGTTACTCCTTGCAAACACAAAAATCATCTGGGATTTTGCTTAACAAGAGGTGTATTACCTTTTACATTATTACAGCAAAAATATAAATATGATTATTACTTAATCTTTTTTTAAGGTTTTACAACTTTCTTCTTTTAATTTTTTTTTGTAAAAAGACTAACTCTAACTTGTATCTTTAAAAATAAAAAAAGATTGTGAGTAAAAGTGTAATTGAATACTTTATTTAATTATTTTCGGTATATAAAAAATTAAACAAATAAAAAAATATATATTATATATCCTCTTCCTTTAATTTTTTTAGAATATATTTATCGTAAACATTAAGTTTACCTTCTTTTTCTAAGTTTTCTAACATAGTTATTTGTATTTTCCTTTTGGCTATGTGGTAATCAAACTGCATCAATTCATCTGAACTTATTTCACCATTTTCAAATTTGTTTTTCAAAATATTATACATATCTTGGCGTTTTTCAAATAAGTCTGCAATTTCCATTTGTCTTACGACTTGTTCAGGAGTGTATGATCTTGATCTATTATGTATTGCTGCATGTAAACAATTTACCCATGGTATTTTAGGATCATTTATTAAAATTGTATCAAAAGTATCAAAAGTAAGATTTATAATATCATCATAACTATATGCTCCATGAGGGTAGTTTACTTCAAAGAAATTTCTTATATCATTTATTTGTTGCATACTTAAATCATCAAGATTAATATTTTTTAATCTATTTTGCTTATAAATTGCTATAGAATCATTCGTTTTAATATTTTCAATATATTCTTTTTGGTATTTTATCATATTGAGAAGCATTGTACCGGCATCTTCAGGTCTGTAAAATCCTATTTTTTCCATTTTACCTTTTCTAAAATCAGGATGAATTAAATGTGGATTTTTTGAAGAGAATACAAAAGAAGTTGCATACCCACCTTTAGCGGCTGTTTTACTGCAGTTATCCAGCAAACTTTTAAAATAATTTATGTTGTCAATGTTATCAGAGTTTTCATTTAGAATTTTTATATCTTCAGGGGAGAAGTTAAAGTTTAACAATCGTTTAGCTTGTGTATATGTCATTCCTAAATATTTTTCAGGTTCTTCAACAACTGCAATAAATCTATATCTCTCTCGTTGACTAGTTGCTTTATGTGCATTTAATAAGTCTTTGATGTTAGGTAAAAAGTCTTTTTTTGACGTTTTTACAAGTTTAACTATGTCATAAGGCAATGGACTTAGTATATCATTAATTTTATTTATAATATTATTAATTACATTTGTTTCTGGACCATGCAATAGGATTGATGGTGGAAGCTGTATTTTTGGATTTTTTAGAGATTCAATAAATGGTACTAAAAGAGTTTTTGCTAATGTATCTTTTTGTTTAGAATAGCCAAGAAATCCATTTTCTAAATTATGCATTACAAATTTATAAGGATCGCCGCCTTTAAAACTAGGAATGTTAGTCTTAACAGATTTATGAATAAATTCGTCTTGGGTTAAATTTTTTGGATTTCCGGCTTTTATAGAAACAGAGTTATAATTATTTTTTCTATATTGAATATTTTTATTTATATTGTTTATTGTATTGATTTTCATTTTTATATATTCCCTAATTCTTCAAGATATTTTTTAGATTCTTGAAGCATTTTTTCTGCTTCTTTTAAAATTTTATTTGTAGATCTGTTACATCGCCAAATTATAAATTCTGTTACAGCCCAGATGCCGGCAATTATTAAAGCCCCTTTAGTGATTTGCTTCCTTGTACTCATTTTACTTTTATCTTCACGTTCAAAAGTATCTTCTTTGATTTCATTTGTTTTTATGGTCGTTTTTTGTTGGCTGTTTTGTGTTACTCCCTGAGAAGGAATATTCGTTTTATTTGTTGTAGATAAATTTATGCTGTCCATTATATTGGCTCCTTTAGAATATTTGCTATAGTATTATATGTTCTAATTCATTTGGATTCCCGTATTTTACAAAATAATTATCCATAAAAGGTTTTCTATTTTCATAAGCGGTATCATAGAATTTTTGCAATATTTCTTTAACTTCTTTATTATTTTTGTATGGGGCATTATCTGCTTCTATTAAAGACCACTGAAGATTTTTAATACTATCATTACTCCATATGATTTTTTTACCTTTTTCCAATGCCCGTTTTAATTGCTCAATGGATGTTATAGCACCCTTATTAGAAATTACTGACATAAAATTAAGTCCGTCAGTATGATTGGTCAAATCTCCATATTCGTCTAAAGACATACTTTTCCCGAATTTTTCACAAACATCCATAAATTTGTTGACAGTTTTTTCACTTGGATGTTCTGGAAATTTTGTCTGAAAATAAGTGATATTTGTTGTGAATCCTTCAAAAAGCGATTCTGTTCTTCCGTATTTTTCAAACTCTACAAGTCCATCATAAAATGAAGCTTCGCTGTCACGTGCACGTGATAAAACTGAACGCAGGTAATCTTCTTTTTCTTTTAACTGTTCATTTGGATTTGAAGAAAATACTTTTTTCTCGACAGTGGATAAATTTTCATCTTTTATTCGTTTCATAAACGGGTCATATTCTTCTGTTCTCCATCTGTCATATTCTTTTTCGTCATAAGGAATTTTATTGTGTGATTTATGAGAATATTCCATGTATTTTTTCTCTAGCTCGCGAAATTTTTTAGGAATATTTTCTTTTGTAGAAGTAATAATGTCATTTATAGCTTTTTCTCCAGCATCTACAACTTTTTTACCTTCATTTGCAATTTGTTTCTCTGCTTTTTTATTTTTCCCTCTTGTAGCAATATACGTAATAGCAGCACCTGCTATTGTAACTCCTCCTACTATTGTTGCTTTTTCCCTTTTACTCATTTTGCTTTTATCTTCACGTTCAAAAGTATCCTGTTTAAGTTCATTAGTTTTTATAGAAGACTGAGGTTGGCTGTTTTGCGTTACTCCTTGAGAAGGTACACTTGTTTTATTAGTTGATAGATTTATGCTGTCCATTATGCTGACTCCTTTTGTTTCTATATTATCACTTTGTTTTGACATGTCTAGTCCATATTTTTCAAGACCAATTTGTTTTAAAATATCTTCCAGTGTAAGCGGTTTTTCTGATGCCTTTGTTTGCTCCTGAACTGATTTTGGAATTAGTTCCAAATATGAAGTAAATATGTCTCGAAATTTTTTAAAAAAGGATAATTCATGTTTCTTTTCATTAAATCTTTGCATTATAGGATGAACATATTCCGGTTCATCTTTTATTTTCTCCTTAAAAAATTGAAGAACTTTTTTCCCATTGCGTATTAATTTATTAGGAGTTTTTTCTTCTTCTATGTATTTAATATATTCTTTTATTTTTTGTTCTTCTTTTATAGGATCAAATGAAGATGCTTCATATAATTTCATACTTAGCCAGTCATTAATTTCAGCCTTTCTTTCAGGAGATATCTCGCTGCCTTTTTTCATATCGTTTAAATATGAGATATGTTTTTTGACAATATCATTTTTGCTGGCTGCAATTTCTTTAAGTTCTTGCATTAGTTCTTTTTCAGAAATTTTAGCTCCAAAATAAGATCTATTCTTATTGTTATAATTTATGTCAATTTTGTTTATATACATATTATTTATTCCTAATTATTCCCAGATGCTATCCCATTTTTTGAATAGTTCATACTGCATTTGTTCCCCTTCTGTTAATGCTATACCATCTTTCTTTTTAGATTCTAGTTTTTGTAACTCTTCCTGAATGTGTGCCATCTGCTTTTCTACAGCTTCACACATTTCATCATTTAGTTCTCCATTTTGGTAAGCATTAATCAAATCAGTGAATTCTTTTTCTGCTTGTCCAAAACCTTCTGAATCAAATTTATCTGTTACCATATTGTAAATTGTTCTAAATTTACTGTATCTTGCAGGTGTTATATCTCTATTTGTTTCATTTTTAATATCAAAGAAATACTTGTACATAGGTTTTGTAGGATTTTCAAGATATTTGTCAAATGATCTTGAAATCATATCTTTAATTTCAACATTACTGTATGCACCACGTTTGTCTGACGGATTCATGAAATTTATAAATCGTTCTAGGTTTGGCCAGTCAGATAATTCATAGTCGATGTGCAAGTTATTTATTGTTCCATTATTCTTTTTCTCTAACAATACTTTTTTAGCTTTTTCTGATAATTTAATTTGTCCGTTGAGTATTTCTGCAAAATTGTCATTTGGTGCAAACATTTTAATTTGTTCAAGAAGGTCTGAGTTTTGTTTGAAATAATGCTTAATTACGGCTTCTAAATCAACATCTTTAGCAGGATGAATTGCAATAGGTGTAAATTTACCTTTTCTTCGCATCAAATCTTGATCAATCAAATGAGGATAGTTGGTTGTTATAAATAATGTAGTTGCACTTTTTGAAGAATTGGTTTCTCCATCCTTTGGAACTTCTGATATCCAGTCAAGAAGGGATTTCAAGTAGTTAATATTATCGTTATCATTATTGCCGTATTTCTTTAAAATCTCAAAATCATCCGCTTCAAATTCAGAGGCTAGTCGATTAGCTTTCGGTTCACTCATACACATATACTTTTCTGCTTCATCAATAAGAAGAATGGTTCTTTTACCATTTCGTGGATCTTTAATACGAGCTTTTGCTTGTGCCAATATTTTATCCATTTCTTCTCGAAATTTATCTAACGATGTATTCATTGGGAAATGAATGATTTCTGCAACATCTTTACATTCTTCTTCTATACCTTTAAGCATTTCTGTTTTACCAACACCTGTTGCGCCATAAAGTACAACAGCATTTGGCAAATTTATACTTGGGTTATTCTTACTTGCAAGTAGTGGTGTGACAAAATCCTTTTTTATTTGTTCTTTTACATCAAGATATCCAGCTATTCTGTCATTAATACCTCCATGTTGGTTTACTGTTTGATTTACATAATCTCCCAAGTATGCATTACTTAATTCTGCAATATATGATGCTTTTTCGCGTTTTAAAGACTCTAATAATTCACGTTGAGAATCTGTTGATCTATTATAATCAGCAACAATCTGTCTTAAATCATCTAATTTCCATTCAATTACTTGATATCTCCAGTGACCGTCCTTGTAAGGTTTCATTTTTTCATCATATTTTGCACCTCCCCCTGACATCCATTTAAATCCCCAGATATATTTGTCGCGTTGAGCTTTTTTAGCACTTTCTGCTTCTGTTTCATATTTCTTTTTTTGAGCTGCATCATCCCAATTTCTATAAAAACTTAAATCAGCTTCGGCCTCTCTGACTTTTACAGGTTTTACCTGTGTTGCAATTGCTTCTTCTAAAGTTTTAATTCTTTTATCTGTTGCATTAATTTTAGCAAATAGTAATTTGGTATAAGCTCCAGGTTCTATTTTGGGTGTTAACCTTTTTAAAGCATTAGTATGTGAAAAATTTAATTTTTTTATTTCTGCATTCATTGCTGCGTCAATGTTATTTACAGTAGGTTTGAAAAACTTTTTAACTAAATCTATTTTAGAACCTGTAAATGTTAAATTATCTGTGTTATATGTTTTAATATTATTAGTTTTAGAATTCTGTTTTTGATAATCAAAATTGTTTATATTAATTACATTTCCTGTAATTTTTTGAATTTTCATTTTAGTTCCTTTCAGTTAATCGTATTATTTAGTACTTTAGTTTCCCCATCAAAAAAATTTTTTATAAGTCGGTCAATTTGTGATTTATTATTAAAAATATTTTTCAAAAAAAATAATTTTTCATATGGAGAATTCTTTAATGGATTGCTTCTTAGTTTAATGTTATTTCGATCAAGATTATTTATCAAGCGACCACTCATGTCACAAGCAATTAAATCTAGCGGTTCTTTTTTTGCATATTTACATATTTTATTTTCAACAAGTTGTCCATATAGTTGTTGATATTTTTTTATATTTTCGGGATCTGTCATTAAAATTAGCTTTTTTAACACTTTGTTTATACTATATTTATCTAGCAAATGGTTTTCATGAAAAATATGCGAAAATTCATGAAAAACAAATTCTAAAAAAAAGTCAGTTGTAGTATTTTTAGCAATATGAAAATCAAAATCACTGATTTCATTAATTTTATCCCAAGGAAAATCCTTATTAAAAATAATACTTTTTGCAGGTGTAATCTCATCAGAAGTTTTATGAATCCTACAAGGAACTAAATTACAAAATCCGTAAGTAGATTCTAAATCTGGGATACTTAAAGTTTTTGTATCTTTTACCATAATATTATTGGGATACCCGAGTTTTAATTTAAATGTGTTTTGTAATTCTTTTATAAACTCAAAAACTTTAATAACAGACCAAGCAATAAATTTATTATTTTGGAAATCTGACTTAATATTCTTTTTAGCTAGATAATTTTGAATTTGAGTGACATCAGTATTTCTTATGTCCGTAATCATTGATTTTGTCAATCCTCCAGCATAAGAAATATTAGAGTTGAAATTTTTTTGACTGTTTATTTTCATAAATATACTCGTGATATTTCGAAAACTAAAGAATAAAATATTTTGACAAATTTAATTAATTTATATTTACAAAAATTAATACTTATATAATAAATCTATTAAATATTTCTTGTTTGATTTACTAATAAAAATTGAGGGATAAATGAAAATAAATTCTATTAATAGCTTATTAAAAAATAATATAAATTTTAGAGCAAGACCAGAACAACTAAACAATGATAATATAGAAGAATATTTAAGAAAAAATAGGGTTTCATTGTCTCAAGCTTCTAATGATTTATTAGTGATAAATGATAGAGCTGTGAAAGAAAGAGCTAGTTTACTTCATTTGAAAAGAACAATTAATGAACAGAAAGAATTAATGAAAGTTGGAAATAAAGTATTAGAAGATCCTTTTGATATTGTTTCTCAATTTGAAAGTACTGATTCTCTTATACAAAGAATTTTTACAACTCAAAAAGTAGAAACTAAAGGTATTGTTGGAAATATTATGGATGAAGATTCTTCTTTAAAAAATATATACAGAAAAGGAACAGCTTTTTATAGTAATGGAGTGAAAAATGCTACTTTTATTAATTCAATTAAAATGCCAGAACTAAATATTCAAGCAATAGGTGGATTTGGAGGTAATGGGTCTACCAAACTATTTGAGGAGATTTTTACAACATTTAAGTCAAATGATACACAAGTATTTAGTCAAGCAGTTAAAGCATTTCACGAAATTTCAAAAAAATACATAGATTATACTAGTAAAAATCTTAAAAATATTAAAGGAATGTATTCAGTGGTTAATAAATTTGGAGAAAAAGCACCTCTTATTGGGATAGTCCCAAGATTTCAAAGGGTTAGCAAACAGCAACAATCAATTAGATATGTGTACGCAGATTATAATGATTATTGTGATACATTTATTCATAAAGGAATACATCCTATTGCAATTTCTTATATTAATAAAATTAAACAAACGCAGAAAAATATCACTCTTATTGAGCCATATTTGTCTAATCTAGATCGTCTTTATGTAAACAAAGTTATTACAGAGATGAAAAAAACTGCAAGACCTTTAGTTGAATATTATATAAAATTGTTATCGTCATTTACAGGTAATGGTGAAATTATTGCGAATTCATATAAGTCTATAAATGGAAATGGAAATATATCATCAATAATGAAATTATTAAGAACTACATTAATGATGTCCTAATGAAAATCAGGCAATGAATCTAATAAATTTTCTAAAATGTTTCCAGATTTTTTTATTACGTTTTCCATTAGTTCTGAAGATAATATGTCAGAAGTTTGTTCAGATAAATCAGTTATATTGTCAACATCTATGCTATTATCTGTAGCAACTTTATCAAAAATTTTAAATCTTGAATCAACAACATCAATAGAATTATCTACCTTAGAAATATCAGGAGGTAATTCTTGAGAAATATCAACTCCTCTTTCAGGTATGATATTAGAAATAGTTTCTTCAGATATATGGTTTTCTCCTGCAAATGTTGGAGGATACTCATAAGGAGGAATATCCCCAGCTTTTTTTGCAATGCTATAAGCTTTGTTAATTGTGTTTTGGTCAATGTGTCCATTAGGATTTATATCTAATGGCTTAATTAATTTTTTTACCGCTTCAGGAACTGTTCTTAATTGTTCAATATTATGGTTAATTGTATAACTAGGATAGCCATCTTTAGCTTGTTTTATGTATATTTCAGCCATAATTCTATCTACTGAATCAAATTTTAAATCATTAGGATCTGGGATATTTTCATATCTGCCATATGGAGTCTCAAGTTTTCCAATAATAGGGGATTGTTGTTCTTTAAAATCTTTTGGCTTGAAAAATTTGATTATTTTTTTTATTAATTTATTTTGATTATAGTTATTATTTGATACTTGTTGTGGGGATAAATTTATGTGTTTACTAATATTACTTTTTCGCAAATTATTGTATTTCAAAATGTTTTTGATTTTTGGAATATTTTTTACATTTAACATTATTTTCATATATTTGACCATATTTTATATTAAAGTTAATAATATCATTAAAATTTATTACAAGAAGTTTTTGTTAATTTTTATGAATTTCTATTATTAGTAGTAAAAAATTCCCTACCAGCATTGTGGTAGGGAATTTTCGCAGTTACACTACAAATTTTCAGGATTATTTCGGTAATAATCTTCCAGGATTTTGCGCAAAGTATCTTTGTAGAATTTTTCATCTTCTTCGCTTGTTTCAGGCTCAAAATCCTCAAATGCCTTATTCTCAATCATCTGCCAGAAATCAAAGTTCAGCAAATTCAGGTTCTGCAGAAGCATTTTCCGAGAAGGCCCGTCATTTTTAATAGCATCTTGCACTATTTTTTGTGCGAAAAGCTGTATGAAAGAAATTTTTTCACGATTTCCATTTTCATTAGTAATCGTAGCTTCCCGTATAAATGCTAGACGCAACGCTTCCATAATTGTTTTAGGTAGCACTTTTTTCTTACGCCCTCTGGGGTTACCGCTTACACCCTTTTTAAATTGTCCGCTGACAGGTGGCTTTTTGTACCCAACTTCGTACAATTTATCTTTGATTTCTTTACGTTGCTCATTATCAGTGTGTAACGAGTCTTGTATTTCGAGAAATTTATTAATTTTCTTTTCCATATTCAATCTCCTCATAATTTTTAACTAATTTCGCAGTTTTTCCAGTCTCTTTTTCCCAGCGATAGATGCACACATCAACATATCTTAGGTCAATTTCAATTAGCCGTGCCCTACGTTTACAGCGTTCCGCAGCTAAAAGAGTAGAGCCTGAACCACCAAAACAATCTAAGACAATATCGTTTTTTGAAGACGAATCTAGTAAAATGTCATGAAGTAATGGCGTCGATTTTACCGCCGGATGGAGCTTAAGCAACTCTAAAGACGCTGGGTTGGTTGCTCTTACTCCCGGATAATTCCAAACATTTGTGCGATACCTGCCATATTTCCCTAGTTGAATATGGTTTTGATGCTTGGCTTTACCGTTTTTAAAGATAGGAATCATCTCGTGCTGACTTCTATACATTGAGCCCATACCGCCTTGGCCCTTATCCCAGATTGCTATATCTTTTAATTCGGTATAGTGCTTTTTACCCTGATTCAGCACAATATTAATATTCCGCCAGTCCATAAAGATGTAATGCAGTGAACCGTCAGACGAGAATTTTACCAGATGTTGCATAAAGCCTGAGATAAATTCTGCAAACTCAGCTTCTGTCATCTCTCCTGATGCCATTGCAAACTCATTATGCTTAATCTTACCCGAGCCGCATACGTGGCCTTTAATTTTGCAGTTATATGGTGGATCTGTGATAACAATTTGAGCAAGTTCGCCTTGCATAAGTATTTCAAAAGCCTTTTGCAATAATGAATTTGCACATAGGATAAAGTTGTCACCTAATCGCCATAAATCCCATAAATTAGCCTTTTTCGGAATATTTGCATCAAGCCAGTCTGCATTTTCTTGTTCAGAGTTTTTGACTTCACTCTCTTCAGAATCTGAATTTAGGAAAATCTTATCGTAATCGACAGTCTCAAAACCTAAATCTTCAAAACTTATGTCAAATTTCCCTAAATTTTCAATGGCCTCTTGCAAATTTGCGTAATTCCATTCGCTGTCTTCTGCTATTCTGTTGTCTAAAATTCTGATAGCTTCAGCTTCTTCTTCAGTCAGATCCTCAAGAATTATCACCGGAATTTGTTTCATTCCCAGTTCTTTTGCAGCTAAAAGCCGCAATTCACCAGCTAGAAGTTTCAATTGTTTGTCAACCAGAAGTGGGTTTGTAAAGCCAAATTTTTTGATAGCATTAATTATTTTTTGAAGCTGCTTTCGATAATGCTTACATAAGCTTTTATTGCTTGCAATAATTAAAGCAATATCAATCATTTGTAAATTGTTACTGGAATTTTCTCCTTGACAAAATGTCTTCTTTAAATGGCGTAGAACATTTTTCATAACATCAGTGTCAAATTTTTTATTCTTTTTATGTGTCATTTGTATATCCTTATTTTTTTTGATAATTCACAAAATCTTATTCAGCACAAATTGTGCCTCCTAAGACCTAAAATAAAAATTACTAGTGCAATAAATATTGCAAATTAAACAAGCAAAATAGGAGTTGTATCGTCGTTATGAAAAACTTGTATTTGAATTACTTTTTTTAAATTTATCTCTGATAAAATTGGGATTTTTAGTTGTAAAATTTCCCAAATGCGTAATTGTGCTTCCAAATCTTTAAGAGGAAGAACAAATATTTCAAAAGTTGCAATCGAGCGGATGAGATCAAGTAAGAATGCTTGCATATATTGACGATTTTTTTTACATTTATGTTTTACCGGCTCGTTAATTGAGGAGACCATGCTACCAATCAAAGCTTCCATTGATTGAAGCCCATTTGAGTATTTTATTGAGTTGTCATCTATATTTTTGCTGATTCTTATACTCATTTCTTTTCTCCTACATGCATATTCTAACCATGCTTTCAGATTTTGACAACCCCATGATGCAGATTTACAGCTGCTTTAGTGATTCATCATGGTTAAAACCGTTATCATAAAAGGTTTTTGTCTATATAAAGTCTGTAAACTTTTTGTTACAAAGGTCTTGCAGGCAATAAAAAACATTTAATTTTCTTATCAGTACAATTTTTTCTGAAATTACTAAAGTACTGGTCAAATTTAAGTTGTATCAATTGACACAAAAGTGTTAGAATAAATTAAAAGTAGATTATGCAGGAGTAAATTATGACAGAAATCGAAATTTTAAAAGGCGACATAACAAAATTAAAAGTAGATGCAATAGTCAATGCCGCAAACAGAACTTTGTTAGGCGGAGGTGGAGTAGATGGTGCAATTCACAGAGCAGCCGGGAAAAAGTTGCTTAAAGAATGTAGAACTTTGAACGGTTGTGAAACCGGACAATCAAAAATTACTAAAGGGTATAATTTACCGGCAAAATATGTAATTCATACCGTAGGACCGGTTTGGTACGGTGGGGATAAAAGCGAGTCTGTGCTTTTAAAATCTTGTTATATAAGAGTATTAACTCTTGCAAAAGAAAATAACATAAAGACAATAGCCTTTCCTGCAATATCTTGTGGAGTTTACCACTTCCCGATAGACAAAGCCTGCAAAATTGCCTACGATACAATAACCGAATTTATAAACAAGTACGATTGTTTTGAAAAAGTTGTTTTTATTGATATTAATGACAGTGTAATTGAAGTTTATAAAAGGATTTGTAATGTTGGATGAGCGAATCTAATATGGTTAATTTCGTAGTAACTACTCAAATTTAAAAATGCAATAATAGTATCATTTAATATTTAAATCGTTTGTAAATCATATAATTTTTTAAATTTACCATTTGTATTCTGCAAAAGTTGTGTTTGAGAACCTTGTTCTACAATTTTTCCATCATCAATAACTATTATTTTATCAACATTATTTATAGTAGAAAATCTGTGTGCAATAATTATTACTGTTTTATCTTTCATTAGATTTTCTATTGCTTTTTTAATATAAAATTCTGATTCATTATCTAATGCACTTGTTGCTTCATCAAAGATTATAATCGGAGAATTTTTTAAGAATGCTCTTGCTATTCCTAATCTTTGTTTTTGCCCGCCGGATAGTAATAAACCTCTTTCTCCGACTTGTGTATCAAGCCCTTTTTCTGTTGACATTACAAAATCGTACAGGTAAGAACTTTGAAGAACAGAAAATAAATCTTTATCAGTTGCATTCGGTTTTATTATTTTAAGGTTTTCTCTTATAGTTCCTGTAAATATAAAATTATCCTGTAAAACTATTGAGATATTATTTCTTAACGAATTTATGTCATAATTTTTTATATTAATACCGTCTATTAAAATTTCACCGCTGGTTACATCATAAAATCTTGGAATAAGGTTTATTATTGTACTCTTTCCCCCGCCTGAATGTCCTACAAGTGCAATTTTTTCTCCTTTATTAATTTGGAATGACAGTTCATGTAAAACTTTCTTATTTTTTCTATATTCAAACGAAACATTTTTAAATTCAATTCCGGAATTGAAATGTTTCATCAAAATTGGCGACGCATTATTTTTGATTTTTGGAATATATTCAAGTTCATTTATAACTCTTTCTATTGCAAGAATTGAAGTTTGTAGATTTTTTGAATCGTTTCCTATACCTTTAATTGGGTTAAAAAGTAAAATAAGTGCGGTTACAAATGCCACGAAATTTCCGCTTGTAATTGTATTATTGTTAATTAAAGTACTTCCTATTCCAATGATAAGACCTATCCCAATAGCGGCTACAAGCCGCATTAACGGTGTAGTCCAACCTGTCCGAAGAATTATTTTCATATCAAGTTGGAAAGCTTTTTTAAGATGTTTTTTCAATTTATTTATTTGAAAATTTTTAAGATTAAATGCGGAAATGATTTTGTTTCCAGAAAATGTTTCATTGTAATCTGCAATAACTTTTGCATTTTCATTTTCGTAATCATTAACAATATTTTTTATAAGATTTTTAACCTGTGTAACAGGAATTAAAGCAAAAACAAGAATAAATACAGCAATAATTGCAAGCTGCCAACAATTATAAATTAGAATGATGATTAAAGAAATTGCCGAAAAAATTCTTAGGGCATAACTTTTTAAGTATCCTAAAAGACTTCCAAAAGCCTTTGAAACATCATTATTAAACGCTTTCTGTATAAAACCGGATGTATTTTTGTCAAAAAAAGAAGTTTCCCTGTTAAGTAAATTTTCAAATAAGATTATTTTAACTTCATTTGTAATTTGTCCTGCAACATAAGAGTTAATATAAGTAGCTGAAAAATTAAGAATTCCCTGAATACTTGTAAAAAGTAGAATAAAAAAAGAAATTGTCCATGGAGAATGTATTGATTTATTCAACATAATGACATCCATATACGGTTTTAATGTCATAACAATAACTGCATCCAAAGCACCGGCCGGTAATGTTAATAATATTGATAACAAAGTCATCGGCAG
>CALVEU010000013.1 GCA_944326635.1 Candidatus Gastranaerophilales bacterium
GCCTGCGGGCAATTTGGAAAAATTAGAATATGCGGTGAGATATGGTGCAAATGCGGTGTATCTCGGTGTTGTAGATTTTAGCCTTAGAGCAATGAGAAAAGGTAGTTTGATTACTATGGATAATTTAAAACAGGCTGTTGATTTGGCTCATTCTCTTGGTGCAAAGGCTTATGTTACTATAAATATTTTTGCCTTTAATAATGATATAAAACAATTAGAGGCATGTATTGACAGATTTAAAGATGCAAAGCCTGATTCATTTATTATAAGTGATTATGGTATTTTTAATCTTATAAGGAAACGTATTCCTGAAGTGCCAATTCATGTAAGTACTCAGACTAATACTTTAAATTATGAAAGTGTTAAATTTTGGCGTGATTTAGGGGCTACTCGTGTGATTTTAGCAAGAGAATTGCCTATTGCTGATATTGCAGAAATCAGGAAACAAGTTCCTGATGTAGAGTTAGAAAGTTTTATTCATGGTGCTCAGTGCGTATCTTTCTCTGGGAGATGTCTTTTGAGTGATTATTTTTCAAAAGGTGAAAGAAAAGCAAATCATGGAAACTGTTCTCAACCTTGCAGATGGAGTTATAAGCTTGTTGAAGAAACTCGTCCGAATGAATATTTGGAAATTAATCAAGACGATAGAGGCTCTCATATTCTAAGTCCTAAAGATTTATGTCTTGTAAAACAATTGCCGCAGTTAATTGATGCAGGGATTGATTCTTTCAAAGTTGAAGGAAGAACCAAGAGTTTATATTATGTATCTGCTGTAGCAAAAGCATACCGTCAAGCAATTGATGATGTTTTGAAAAATCCATCAGCTGATTTAGATAAGTATTTCTTGGAATTACAAAAAGTCGGGAATAGAGGTTATACAACAGGTTTTGCCTTAGGAGATAATAATGGCGAAAGTTACAGTTATGATATTTCAAAAGGTTTAGCCGGTGCTGACTTCCTTTGCGAATTTAAAGGAGATGTAAAAGATGGTAACTTCTTCTTGGTGAAAATAAAAAATAAAATGCTTGTAGGTGATGATGTTGAAATTATTACTCCAGATGAGCAATTTATTGCAAAAGTTGAAGCAGTAAAAAATGAAGATGGAGAAGATTTAGAATTAGGCAATACAAATGATGATGTATATGTTAAATTCTCTCAAGCTCCTGAAAATTATAAATTTGCCTTAGTTAGAACTGTCGGAATTAAGTCTTATAATTAATAGAAGAAAGAGGTAAAAATGTTTATTAAACCTGATTATAATCTTAAAAATATTTATGAAATGGATTTAGATGATTTGAAAAATCAGGGTATAAATGCTTTACTTTTTGATTTAGACAGCACTATTATGGGCTCTAAGACCGGTTGTTATACTAAAGAAACTTTGGAATGGCTTGAAAAAGTTAAAAAAGATTTTTTTGTAGGAGTTGTATCAAATAATAATAATCCTGATTATATTGCCAAAGTCTCAGCTTGTTCAGATTTTCCTGTTGTATTTAAAGCTCACAAACCTGATATAAAAGTGGCAAAAAAATTTATGCAGGAGCATAAATTGTCTCCTGAAACAACATGTTTTGTTGGGGATAGACCATTGACAGATGTGATATGCGGTAAAAAATTAGGGTGCAAAAAGACCATTTTGGTTGATTCAATTACAGCAGATATTGAAAAGCCAATTGTAAGATTTGCAAGAAAATTAGAAAGAGTTTTTATAAAAAAGTAGTTAATATAACAAATTCTTAATATTTTGCCTTGAAAATTTTATTATAATACAATTACTAATACGTTGGGATATTGAATTAAGTTACTTTTTACAATATAAATTAAATATTATAATATAAATCAATTCTCGTTTTCTAAAAAAAATAAGTCTCTATAGGTGTAAAATGAAGGTTTCGTCAGTACAAAATGTATATGGGCATCGAGTTTATTCTCCAAATATAAGAGGGTCAGCTCAGAAAAAATCAGGAGTATCTCCAGCTGGTATAATGCTTGGAACTTTGGTTTCTGCAGTAGCAATATATAAAATATCAAAACCTAATCCTCGAGTGTGCAGTGAATATGTAAAGAGCTTGGCTGCCGGGGTGTCTGAAATAACAGGGAAAAACATTAATCCTCTTGCTCTTTCTAATGTTATGACTAAAGAGGAATTTGTGAAGCAGATTTTGAATTTAAGAAAAATAAATTATACTTATACACCTGAAAATATTAAAAAATTTGGATTTCAAGCCGATTTTCATATGCACACCAATAATTCTGATGGGAAAATTTCTGTAAAAAACTTATTAAATGAAATTGCTGACTATTCAAATAATTTATTTAAAAGAACAAGACAAAAATTTATTTTTTCAATAACAGATCATGATTCTGTAAAAGGAGTAAAAGAAGCTCTTGTGATTATGGCTGAAAATCCTGAAAAATTTAAAAATGTAAAATTTATCCCAGGTGTAGAGTTAAGTTTTTCCCACAAAGTTCCTAAAGGTAGCAATCCATGTGAAATTTCAGAAGTTTTAGCATACGGCATAAATCCTTTTAAGTTTGATAAATATTGTGAGAATTTGCAAAAAAAACGCAATGATACAATAGATAGTATGCTTGCAGAAATAAGAAAAGCTATCCCATTAACAAATTTTAATAAAGAAGAATTGTTAAAAACATATAATTTAAATCCTGATTGTTTAATGATGAATTCTCATTGGCCTGTAAATCATTATGCTCAGACCAAACACGCTATAACAATCCAAGCATCAAGGAGAGGAGTTGACCCTAATAAATTGTATGAAGATACAATGAAAGGTATTGATGTAAAAAATAGGAATATGTGGTACTTGAAAAATAATAATTTTTTAGATAATGATATAAATGAAGCAGATATAATTTCTAACGTTAGAAAGAAATATGAACCGCACTTTGTAAATAGTGAATTAGTTTTGAAAAATGAAAGTTCTTTTGAGGATATAATAAATGTCCTTAAAGGTGATGATAATGTTATATTATCATTTGCGCATCCATATTTTACTGCTATGAAATTTTATCATCCGAATAAAGTCTTGAATAATTTTATATATAAATCAGACGGACTTATTCAAATATCAGAAGCTTATCATCAAGCATATCCAAAAGATGTAAGTATAGATAGGGTTAATGAAACGAATAATTATTTGAAATGCCTTATAAAAATAGGCGGTTCAGATAATCATAATTCTACATATATAGTGGGGTAAAGAAAAGTATATGAAGATTAATAGAATTAATCAAATATCTGGGGGGAGGCAATTTCAAGGTATAACTCAAAGAGTTCCACAAATAACAATTAATACAGCTCAAGATTTGCATAATCAATATCACTATTTTAGGTATGCTAAGTTCTATGAAGCCTTAGATGATAAAATTTATCCTCAAAATAAGTTTATAAGAAAAGAGAATTTTGCTTTTTTAGAGCGAATTCCTCAATATTTAAAAAAGGTTTTTGTTGATGGTTATAAAGCTCTTACAGATTTTCCTAATATCTCAAAAGTTTCAGATAAAATAAATAGTGAATTTGTCGGAAATGCTTTATTTGCGCAAAATTTCGATGTAAAAGTTTTGATGGCAGGATATGATCCTGTATGTTCAATAGGTTTAAAACATGCATTACCTGGTAGTGATATCGATAAGGCTTATATTATTTTAGGAAGGAAACAAAATAGTTACAGACCTGATGATGAATTAATTGCTAGTTATAAAGGTACTTTATGGGATACAGTAGATCAAAGAATCTTAAGTTTGAATAATGAGAATACTTTCCCTGAAGTTTATACTATTGATAAAATGTTTCACACATTAGATGTTTTGGATTCTTTAACGCATAAAGTGGGATTGGATAAAGATATTGAGTATTTCAAGCAAAAGAGATTATATGATATTAATCCTGTTACTGCAGGAGAATTTAATATAAAATTTGCACAAATGAATGACCAGTCTGAAATCTCAAAAGTTTATGCTAAAAATTTTGCATATTTTATTGAGTCTGTTAGGGATGGAAAAATAGCTTATACTGTCGATAACGATATTGTAAATGTAATCCATGACCGTTTAAATAAATCTCCTTTTGCTTGGATGTCTAATGTTACTCAAATGGGAGCTCATGAAAGACAAATTAATATAGGTATGAAAGATATAAAACAAAAGCTTAGAGCTCGAGAGTATTTAGTTGATGAATTTAATATGTGGAATGAAGATGTTCAATTTGATTTGGTAAAAGATCTAGTAAAATCTGTATCGAAAGATCAGGGATTACAATTCGATAAATATTTCAGAAATGATGATGATATTGCTGAAAGATATGATAGATTAAACATTCAGTTAGTCTAGATTAACTGAATAAGTAAGCCTGATAGTATACTTATAGTTAATAATATTCCAACAATTTTCAACGCATCTTTGATGTTTTCATTATGTCTGAATAATACTAATATTCCTAGTCCAGCATTTGATAATAAACCTGACATTACAGCACCAAAACTTATTGATCCTTTTATGAGTAACATTGTCAAAGCGATTGATACTGCGCAATTTGGAATTAATCCTATTATTGCTGTGATTACAGGCTCTAGGAATTTTACTTTACCTAGAATTACATGTAATATTGCATGTTCTGAATATATTTCAATAATAAAGTTTAGAATAATTGTGATAATTAAAATGAAGATAAAGATATTGAAAGTATGTTTTAGCGGGTGATAAATTAATTCTCTTTTTCTTCTTTTTGATACACTATGATGACAGCAGCCTTCATCTTCCTTTTCTTCGTTGTCTGCTTCTTGTATTATAGGAATATATTTATTATCTTTTAAAATAAAATCAATCAAATAACCTGCAATTATAGCAATAACAATTTTTATTCCTATTATTGGTAAAACATAATGCATATGTGTTGGGTTAGCTAATAGAATAGGAATTGCTTCATCAGATGTTGCTAAATAAATTGCGATTAATGTCCCTTTTGTGATAAATTTTCTAATATACAGGGTGCTTGCAATAACAGAGAATCCGCATTGAGGAATAATTGCAGCTATACTTCCAATTACTGGAGCTGCTTTTTCTGATTTTTTCATAAATGAATTAATTTTATCAGCATAGAAATATTCGATTAATTCAATTACAAAAAATACTATAAATAATAGTGGTAAAATATGGAAACTATCAATTATTGCATCAGCCAGCCAATCAGGCATTCCAAAATTTTCTATAATATTGTCAAAACCAGAAAATAGGTTTTCATTTATTGTGTTTATTTTATTAAGAATTTCTATTAGCATATTTTTATCATAATATAAACAAGGATTTATAGTGCTTGTCTATCCTTTCTTTTTTTGTCCTTTTGAATTTCTTTTTCATCACAGCCAAGAACTTTGTTCAAATGCTCTATTAATTCCGCGAAGTGATATTTCATAGCATGTTCTGATTTATGGTGAATATCTACAATATGGTAGTGCATTGCCATTTCAACTTGAATTAAAGCCATATTATAGTTATACAGACTGTCAATATATTCAGTAACAGCCATTATGTAATCTTTTCTTGCGTTTTGAAGAGCTACATAATCTAATTCATTTGTTTTGTATTTCGATTCAATTATTTTTAGATTCTCAAGGGCTTGAGTAGCTTCTAGTTTTGCTGTCGGGATTTGATTTTCACTTTTTTCAACGTTATTAAAAGCTCGTTTTACCTCAAAATATAAATCTTTTTTGAAAAGAACAATTTCATTATCAGCAATATTTATTTGAGCATCAGCTCCTTTAATGCTGTGTTTTAATTCCATAAGATTAACTGTGGAATTCAAATTTACTCCTACCTGAAAGCTATTGTTTGTAGTTTGCGTAGAATTATTGAAACCGTATCCAGCATTTGCTGTTAAATCAGGGAAATATGCTCTTTTTATATATAATAGAGATTGCTCCATTGCTTGTTTTGTTGCAACTAATACATTCAAATCGGGGCTGTTATCGTAAGCGATTTGGACGGCGTTTTCTAGTGGGAATGCGAATTTTTCAGGAATAAATTCTTCTGTTTTTATATTTTTTTCATCATAAGAAAAATCATTGTTATATGCAAAAGTTTTTGTGTTATTAATTGTATAATCTGGTTGATTTTCAAGGTACATTGAATTGTTGAGGTCAACTCTTGCATTATTATAATTGTTTTTTGCTTCTAATAATTTTACTTTAGCTTCGCTTAAATTTAGTTCAGCTGTAGAAAGGTCTGGTTTTTTCTTTGCTATTTTGACAAAATTTTCGTTAATTTTTACGTTGTCTTGTGCAATTTGTAAATATGCTTTAGCTTTCAAGAGATTATAATATTTAGCTTTAACATCAAATAATGTAGAGCATAAGCTGTCCATAAATTCATATTCTGCACCGATTTTATAAAATTCTTCCATTTTAATATATGCAGTAGTTTTTCCGAAATTCCATATTAATTTGTTTACAGTTACTCCAACTGTTGGGAGTTCTCGATAGTGAGAATTATAATAAATATTGTCTGAATTATTTTCGTTATAAAATCCCGCGCCTGCACTTATAACTGGGAAATATTGAGACCTGGCTATACCTAAATTACTTTTTGCTATGTCTAAATCATATTTTTTTCTTCTAATTTTGGGACTATTTTTAAAAGCTGTAGCAACGCAGTCTAAAACAGACAATGAAATCCCGTCTTTAATTTCTATGGGATTAAATAATTCGTCGTCATCAACTTCTTCTATAGCAAATGTATTTGTAATTCCTGCCAGTAAAAAAATAAAAATTAATAATACTTGGCAGACTATTTTTTTGATGCCCATAATTTAATTATACAACATGTGTCAAGTCTTAAATTATTTAGCAAAATTTTTTATGTTATGTTTTAAATAAAATATGAAAATTAACAATTATAACAATAATAATATAAATTTTGGGATAAAACTTGATACAGGGAAAGTTTTAGAAGTAACAAGTCTAAAAATTTTTCAAAGTGATGGACTTGAAGGGTGTAAAGAAGTTATCAATGCTTTAAATAACAAACCAATTAAAGCAACAGGAAATAAAGGTTATAAATATTATGCTGAAAATATAGGGAAAAAAATTATAGAAAAATATCCGAAAATTGCAGAAGCAACTGGTAAAATAAATGAAATAATAGTCAAAAATCCAAATATAAAAAAGCAAGAATTAAATGAGCAAGTTCAAGTTATTATTAAAGAAATAGGGAAAGAAGTTGATATTGTTATATAATAAAAAAAGATAGGATTTACTCCTATCTTTTTTGGTGGGCTCAGAGGGGCTCGAACCCTCGACCAATTGATTAAGAGTCAACTGCTCTACCAACTGAGCTATAAGCCCTTTTTTATTTACATAATTATTATACAACCTGATTTTAAATTTGCAATAAATTCTTTCTTAGAGTATAATTACATCATTATGAGTGAGAATATAAAAGCAATGATTATGTCTGCAGGGGTTGGCTCTAGGTTGGAACCGTTAACATTATCGATTCCTAAACCTCTTGTACCTATTGCAAATAGACCTGTAATGGATATATTATTTGAAAAACTTTCTAAAATAGGTGTGACTGATGTAATTTGCAATACTTATTATCTTGCAGATAAAATTATTGAAAGATATTCTGATAACAATTTTGGTATTAATTTTAATTATATAAAAGAGGATACTCTATCAGGTACTGCTGGTGGAGTAAAAAAATGTCAATCATTTTTTGATAAAGACAGTTCTTTTTTAGTTTTGTCAGCAGATGGTTTATCTGATGTAGATTTGAAAAAAGCTATTGTGCATCATAAGAATACAGGAGCTATTGCAACAATAGGTATTAAAAAAATTGCAATGGAGGATGTGCCTCATTTCGGGGTTGTAGTTACTGATAATAATGGTTATATTACTGAATTCCAGGAAAAACCTTCTGTAGAAGAAGCTAAAAGTAATTACATAAATACAGGAATCTATATTTTTGATTATAAAATATTTGATTATATCCCTGAAAATACTTTTTATGATTTTGCAAAAAATGTTTTCCCGAAATTAGTTAATGAACATGTAATAAATACCTTTGAAGTATCTGAATACTGGAGTGATATTGGAACAATAAATCAATATATCCAATCAAATGAAGATGTATTTTTAGGGGAATGTAGTTTTCCACATGATAAAATTGTGGAATTGCAAAATGGTGCAAGTTATATTGCAGATGAGTCATGCGAAATTAAAAAAAATGTAACTTTTAAAGGTAAATCAGTAATTGGAAAAAATACTAAAATTGGTGAAAATTGCATAATTGAAAATTCAATAATTTGGGATAATGTAGTAATCAGTGATGGTGTTCATATTGAAAATTGCGTAATTGCATCTAATTGTATAATCAAGATGAATTTACATTCTCAAATTGTTGGAGCAAATGAATTAATTGAAGAAAAATCATTGCAAGTTTAGTACTTGATTTTTTATGTTTTTAATGTTAAATTTAATTTAGTTTACAATTTAAATATCTTGGGACTGTGGCACTCTGTCGAACAAATGATTAAGTATCATTTGTGAGAGGGAAAGGTAGCGCAGCTACCGCTGATAAGTCCCACAAAAATTTAATACGTCTGGGACTGTGGCGCAGCGGTAGCGCAGGGGACTCATAATCCCTTGGTCGTGGGTTCGAATCCCTCCGGTCCCATATAAATACAGGATTATTGCAATCCTGTATTTTTATAATTATGTTAAATATGGGAATTAATCGTTCAACTGGCAAAGGAGTTTAAAATATATGCAAGTATCACCTATAAAAAAGTCGAATTTAAGTTATGGTATGAGTTTAAAAATTAATCCTAATCTTGAAAAAAAATTAGGTGAACAATCTTATGATTATTTAAAAAATATACAAAAAGTGGGTGAAGATATTAGTAATGTAAAATCTTATCATGTAATTTTAGCAGATGAATTATATCCCAAAGTTAAGAAAGCACATATGCAAGATTCAAAAGATTATTTTAAAGAATTAAAAGATGAAGAATCTGTTTTAGGCAAGTATTGTTCTGTAACATGTGGTGATGAAACTCATGGTTTCTTTAATCCTAATGAACCAAGTATTTTTAGATATTTATATAAAAATCAAGCAGCTGAATTATCTAAAATGCTTGAAGCTAATGATTTATTGATGCTTGAGAAACAACAAAAAGAAAGTCTTTTACTCAATACAAAAACACAAGAAAAAAAAGAAATTGATGGTAAAAAGCAGGCTTTAATAAAAAATTTGTTTAAAAATTTTTCAACAATGTTTTAAATTTAATAAATAGAATTTGCTTCCTAGAGTAATAGGTAGGTTTTGTTATTTTTATTTAAATATGGCAAAAATTATTTTTTTTATTTTTTCATAATAAAGCAATTTATTAAAATTTGGAGAAATTATGCAGGTAAGTCAAAATTGTAATAGTAATACAACATTTGGAAAGTTTTATAAAATTAAGGGCTCTCCACAAGATATTAAACATTTGAGGAATCGTTTTTTTGAAAAAGATAATGATTTTTTAACATTGAGTGTGAAGAAAAGTAATAATAAAAGAATATTATACTTATTTTCAGGCAAAGATTTTGATAAATTTATTGATTTGACTAAAGAAGTTTTCTTTTTTGATCTAAGGCGGAATATTGAAAAATATATGCCAAATAAACCTAAAAAAATATCCGTTGAAAAAGCGAAGAGTCTTTTAGATAAATAAAAAATCCCATTACGAATAATGGGATTTTTTATTTGAATTGTTTGTTTAATTTAATTTATTATGCATTACTTCCGAATAGATAGCCTAATACCAGTGCTACACCTGCTGCGATTCCTCCACCTTTTAATGCTTTATTCAATTTGAATGATTTATAGGCTTTTGTTATAGTTTCCGGAGTCTCTTTTTTGAATGCTTTAGCTGTATCATCCCAGTATTTAGTCATTTTGCCTAAAGATTCTTTTGTAGCTTTTATAGAATCTTCTTGTGCTGTAATTTTTGCTTTATGTGAAGTTAAAAGTTCTGCTTTACCTTTTCCTGCCAATCTTTTAGCTTCTGCTTCAATAGCAGCTTTATCACCTTTAATACCAAATGATTCAGCATTTTCTGTAATAAATTTTTCTAAATCTGTTTTTGATATGTCGTCAGCTAAACCTGAAATTTTGCTTTCAAAAGTTTTTAAATCATTTAGATGTTGGTTTTTAAATTTTAAAGTTTCTTTTGATGCAAGTTTTTCTGCTTCTTTATTAATATCATCTACTTTAATTTCATCTATTTCTTTAGTAGCTAAATCAAGACGAATTTTTGCATCTTTAGGGTTTACTTTCATATCTGCAGGAACTAAATCCAATATTTCTTTAGGTAATTTAGTTCTATCTTCTGCTTCTACAAATTTTTTGATAGCTTCTAAAGTTTTTTCATCATTGATTTTGTATTTCGCTAAAATAGGTTTTTTAGCATTTGTTAATAGTTCTGCTTTTTTGTTTTTTAATACGTCTTGATAATTTGCCTCATCTAATGCGCCTAAGAAATTCTCATTAAATTTACCATCTTTAATAGGATTTGTTCCCAAATAATAAATACCTGCACCTGTACCAGCTCCTGCAATAGTACCTAGAGTTAATCCTGTAGTTAAACCTGAGCCTGATTTTTGGAATGTATCAGTTTGTGGTTGTTGGTAACCTTGGAATGTAGGTTGATTTTGAGTTTGACCTTGAATTTGTCCTGCTTGTTGAGCAAAATATTGTTGTGCTAAAAAATCATCATTGTTGTTTAAATATGGATTGTTGTAGGCATTCATTCCATATAAATTTGAAATTTCCCCTGACATAACCTTAAACCTTAACCTTTCAATATTAATTTACCTAACCTTGTATATATAAAAAATTTTTGTCAGGTAAAATTGCTAAATTGAAATTTTTAAGCTTAATATTTCTTTACAAAGTCAAAGAGTTAAATAATTTATCAAATTCAGGGAAAGATATGTCTACCCATTGAAAGCCGTTGATTGTGATAGGTTTGTCACAAATTAATCCTGCTACATACAAGCTCATTGCAAGTCTATGATCGTGGTAAGTTTCAACTTCTGTATTGCCTTTGAGATTTGTTTTACCGTTAATAATAAATCCATCAGGAGTTTCTTCAATGTCTGCTCCGATTTTTTTGAGCTCAGTCACAACTGCTTTAATTCTATCAGATTCTTTGTTCCTTAAATCTTGGGCATCCTTAATTATTGTAGTTCCTTTTGCTTGAGTTGCAAGAACTGCGATTACAGGAAGTTCGTCGATTAGTCTTGGAATTATTTCTCCTTCAATAGTGCAGGCTTTAAGATCTGAATAAGAAATTTGGATATCTCCGATATCTTCACCTGAAATGTTTCTTTTATCTAAAATTTCTACATTTCCGTCCATTTTTTCAGCTACTTCAAGAATGCCTGTTCTTGTCGGGTTTAGTCCTACATTTTTTAATATTATTTTAGAATTAGGCACGATTAATCCTGCAACAATAAAGTATGCTGCAGAAGATATATCCCCGCAGATTTCAATAATTTTTGGCTCAAGGTCTGATTTTTCTATAGTAACTGTTGTATTATTAACAGATATGTTTGCTCCCATGTATTTAAGCATTATTTCAGTGTGATTTCTTGATACATAAGGTTCTGTAAATGATGTTTGTCCGTCAATATTCATACCTGCTAATAATATACAAGATTTTACCTGCGCAGAAGCGAGTTTTGAAAAATAGTTAATCGGTTTTAAATTTTGTCCATAAATTTTTAATGGAGCTTTAAATTCATTTGATTCAATTTTAGCTCCCATAAGTGATAATGGCTCGATAACTCTTTTCATTGGGCGTTTTGAAAGGCTTTCATCTCCGATTAATGTAGAATTAAAATTTTGTCCTGCTAGAATGCCTGACATAAGTCGCATTGTAGTACCTGAATTTCCACAATCAAGTTGTGTTTGCGGAGCTGATAATATGCCTTTTGATTTTACAATTAATTCTTCGTTTGAGAATTCTGCGTCAATTCCTAAAGCTTTGCAAACTTTTAAAGATGATAGAGGATCTTGACCTTTTGAAAAATTTTTAATTATAGATTTCCCTTTTGCTAGTGAGGTAAACATAATTGCTCTATGGGAAATTGATTTATCTGAAGGGATTGTAACAGACCCTTTTAGTCCTTTTTGTGATTTTAGTATAATTTTTTGCATAAGTTGATTTTAGCATGAAATAAATGTTTATGATAATATAAAACAAGATATTGAGTTATTTCTAAATAGAGAGGTGTCCGAGCGGTTTAAGGTGCAATCTTGGAAAGGTTGTGTGGGAGCAATTCCACCGAGGGTTCGAATCCCTTCCTCTCTGATTTTTTATTTTTAAATTAGGGAATTATAAATGAGTACGCAGCCTTTAACAATTGAACAAAATAAAAAAATTCCTGTTTGGCTTGTGGCTGTTACAATTTTATTTCCGACTGCTTTTGCAATGTTAGCTACATCTGAGACAAATGTTGCTATTCCTCATATTGCTGGTTATTTTGGCGCAACTCTTGATGAAGCTAATTGGGTTATTACAAGTTATATGGTAGCAAATGCAATTCTTTTACCTTTGACTGCTTGGTTTGAAAATTTAATGGGAAGGGTAAACTTTTTAAAAGTATTTATTGCTATTTTTACTTTAGGTTCAATAATTTGTGCATTTGCTCCAAGCTTAAATATGATGGTGCTTGGTCGAGTAATTCAAGGTATTGGAGGTGGGCCTTTGATGCCTATTTCTCAAGCTATATTAATTTCAAGTTTCCCATTTGAACAAAGAGGACGAGCTATGGCATTGTTTGCTTTAGCTGTTATGGTATCTTCAATTATGGGACCTACTGTAGGTGGGTTCATTGTTGATAATTCAAGTTGGCAATGGATTTATTTAATGAATATTCCAGTTGGGATAATTTCTTGTTTTTTAATTCATATGTTTATTCCAGAAAATCCTAACAGAGTTAAACCGAAAAAAGTTGATGTTATCGGATTTATTTTACTTGCTGTATGGTTATTTACAATGCAGGTTGTATTGGATAAGGGTGAACAATATAACTGGTTTGATACAACTTGGGTGTGTTGGTTAAGTGGTATTTCATTTTTCTCATTTATATTCTTTGTTGTTTGGGAAATTGAAAATAAAGATCCAATGGTTAATTTAAGAATTTTAATATAGGTACATATTTAGGTGCGTTTGTAAATATGATTATTTATGTAACAATAGTTCTTTTACCTAAGTATTTGCAAAGTATTATGGGGTATACAGCTTATTTAGGCGGTTTATCTTTGGCTCCTCGTGTTATATCTTGTCTTATTATGTTATGTATAATTGATAAGTTGGTTGCTAAGATTGATAATAGAATATTAATAGCCGTTGGGTTTATATTTATTGGGGTGTCGACTTTTTATTATACAAATTTGACTTTAATGACGTCATTTGGATTTATTATTTTACCAAATATTCTTTTAGGGGTAGGGGTAATTTTAACATTTATTCCGATTTCCGGTCTTGTATTAGGTACTTTGCCAAAATCAGAGTTGTCTAATGGTGCCGGATTGCATAGTTTGGCAAAATGTGTTGCAACTGTATTAAGCATATCCTTGTCATCGACTATGGTTGCAAGATTATCTCAAGTGCACCAAACTTATCTTGTAGGTAATTTAGCTTTGACAAATCCTGTATATTATCATAGATTATCTTTGATGACGCATAAATTTATGAGCAGTTTGCCAGAATTTGCTGCAATGCATAAAGCTGGAGCTATGTATTACAAGCAATTGATTGTGCAAGCTAAAATATTTGCTTATTCTGATGTCTTTGCTTTGTTTGCACTTGTGTCATTTTTCATGATTCCTTTAGGATTTTTGTTGAAAGTAAATTTGAAAAAATCTTAAAAAACAGTATAATTGTTTTGTGGAACAATATTTTGCAGAGTCTAAAAGATTGATATTTAGAAAAATGTCAGAAGCTGATTTTTCTGATATTGCTGAGATGCTTAAAAATCCTAATGTTATGTACGCCTGGGAATATGTCTTTGATGATATTGATGTTTTACAGTGGATAAAAAAGAATAGAGAATATTATAAAAAATATGGATTAGGCTATTTTTTAGTTGTAGATAAGCAAAGTGGACAAGTTGTAGGGCAAATTGCATTGATGCCTGATTTTATAGATGGTAGAGAATATTATGAAATAGGATATATTCTAAAAGAAAAGTATTGGCATAACGGGTATGCTCTTGAAGGTGCAAAAACTATGATAGAGTTTGCTTTTAATAATTTAAAATTAGATAATATAATATTTGAAATTCGTCCTGAAAATTTTCAATCAATAAAAGTCGCAGAAAAATGTAGAGCAGTAGTTACTGGAGAATTTGTGAAAAATGTTCGTGGTAAAAATATGAAACATTTGATTTATAGCATAAATAGGGAGATATTTAAAAAATTATGAAAGAAAAGATAGATAATTATTTAAAGACTAGAGGGTTATTATTTTTTGTGATTTTTATTTGCGTAAATATTATTGCAGTTTTACCTGCTAATAATATTATAGTTGATATATTTTCTCATTTTAGATTGCAATATTTGATATTTAGTTTTTTATTTTTAGTTTTATTTATATATTTATTTTGTTTAAACAAAAAATATATAGTTTATTGTTTTGTCTGCATTGTTTTTATTTTTTTGAATTTGTTTGAGATATTTCCATATATCGGAAGATATGAATCTTTTAATCAAGGTAATATAATAAAACTTGCACTATATAATGTTTTGACATCAAACAAAAATTATGATGGTTTTCTTGTCAGTGTTGCTTATGAAAATCCTGATATTATAATTTTGCAAGAAACAGATGATATTTGGCTTGAGAATATAAAAGATTTGAAAAAGACTTATCCATATTATATAGAACATTCAAGGTTAGATAATTTTGGTATTTCTATGTATTCTAAAATCCCTTTTACAAATACTGATATAGAGTTGTGGACTGATTTTGAAGTTCCTGTTGTCGTTGCAAACTTTAAAATGTTTTCTCAAGATTTAAGGATATACGGAATTCATACACTTCCGCCAACGAGCAAAGATTATTTTAGAGTAAGAAATGAAATGCTTAAGAAAATAAATACAATTTCATCTCAAGAAAATTTCAAAAATCTTGTGTTTGCAGGAGATTTTAATACAACTATTTATTCAAATTCTTATAAAAAATATATTAAATCTTCAGTTTTGGAAGATTGTCAAATCTTGGCTAAAAATATTAATGGCACTTGGAATGCTCGATATATTCCAATTTTTAGAATTTCATTGGAACATGTTTTGATATCTCCCAAAATATTAATGAATTCTTTTAAAATCGGTAAAAATTTTGGAAGTGATCATTTGCCTGTATATGTAGAATTATCTTTTTAAAATAGTTTTTATTTTGTAATAACTACATTTTTATACATATTATTGTGGGGTGCATTATTGCTTAGTTTTATGATTTTTTCAAATGCAAATTTTAGAGGATTACATTTTTTGTCTGATTTGAAAGTTACAACTTTTGCTTGTTCAAAATCATCTTGATATTTTGCAACCAAAACATTTTTTTTAGGTACAAATCTAGTGAAATTTATTATCGGTTTGCCGTCTTTTTCAAAAATATCAACCTTTAAGCGTGTTTTAAGATAGGCAGAGTCAATATTTTTTCTTGCAGCGTTAAGTTTGTCGAATTTCCCATTTTCGACAGAATATTGGACAAGTTGTTGCAATGAATCACTGTGTAAGAATTTTGCTTGAAAAGATGTTTGATTTTGGTAGTTTTGAATTTTCATATTCAAATTAAAAATTCAAACAATATTTTTTTTGCTATTGATTTTTAGTTAAATCCGTTTGGATGATTTTTATGCCAATTCCAAGCAGTTGAAATTATTTCTTCCAAAGAATTATGTTCAGGTGTCCACCCTAGAATTTCTTTTGCTTTTTCACTTGATGCAATAAGTTGTGCAGGATCCCCTGCTCTGCGTGGTGTGATTTTTGCGGGAATAGGATGGGAGGTTACTTTTCTTGCGGTATCTATTACTTCTTTTACTGTAAATCCGACACCGTTTCCTAAATTAAATATATTGCTTTCATTGCCTGATTGCAAATATTTAACCGCAAGGATATGGGCTTGAGCTAAATCTGTTACGTGAATGTAATCTCTCACGCAAGTTCCGTCTTTTGTATCGTAGTCATCGCCAAATATTGAGATGTATTCACGTTTGCCGTTTGGAACTTGTAGAATTAGAGGGATAAGATGAGATTCCGGGTTATGGTCTTCTCCTATCTGTCCTGAAATATGAGCCCCGCAAGCATTAAAATATCTTAGTGATACATAGCGAAGCCCATGAGCTTTTCCAACCCATTTAAACATTTTTTCCATTGACAATTTTGTTTCGCCGTATGTGTTTGTAGGTTCTGTTCTGTCTGTTTCTAAAATAGGAACTTTTTCAGGTTCTCCATATGTAGCAGCAGTTGAAGAAAATACTATTTTATCAATACCATTTGCGACCATGGAATCTAAAAGAATTTTTGTCCCGCATAAGTTGTTGTCATAATATTTTAGAGGTTTTTCCATACTTTCGCCTACTAATGAGCAAGCTGCAAAATGGATTACGGCATCAATTTTTTCTTTTTTAAATACATCGTCTAAAAATTCTCTATCTCTAATGTCGCCTTTATAAAATCTTGCTTTAGGGTGAATTGCTTCTTTGTGTCCTGTTAATAAGTTATCAATGATAACAACATCTTCTCCATTATCGATTAGCTCATATACAGTGTGTGAGCCGATATAACCTGCACCGCCTAAAACTAAAATTGTCATATTAGTATCTCCTTATAATCTTATTATTATATACCACATTTTTAGTTTATGTTATCATTTGTTGTATGGATAAAATTTTTTCAAATGAGATGAATGTTTTAAAAGCTCTGGCAATTTTGCTTGTTGTATCAGGGCATTTGGAGTTTTCACTATTAGGAATTTTCCCTCCTTATTCTTTTCAATTAGCTTTATTTTTCTTTATATCAGGTTGTTTGTTTAAAGATAAATATTTGAATGATGTTGCTACATTTGTGGAAAGAAGGATTAAAACTCTTTTGGTTCCTTATTTTTGGTATAACTTGTTTTATATGCTCGTTACAATTTTAATTGCAAAGCTGACTGGTAAATTTTGGGGAATGCCTTTGAGTTTCAAGAACTTTTTTATTACTCCGTTTTTAAACGGACATCAATTTGACCTGTCTTGTCCTTTGTGGTTTGTAACTCAGTTGTTTATGACAATGATTACTTTTTTATTTTTGTTTAGAGCTTTGAATGCTGTGACAAAAAATAAATTTGTGCACTTAGGATTTTTTACAGTTTTAGGATTACTTGCAATTCCTTTTGATAAATGGTTTGCGGTAACTCCTTTAATGTTAATAGTAATAAGAACAATGTTTTCAATGTTTTTTGTATATTTGGGATATTTTTATACTCATTATATAAAAGATAATTATAATATTTTTACACCAAAGTGGTTTGGTGCAGTATTTGTATTGCAATCTATACTTTGGATGTTTAACAGAGATTATAACCCTGAGCATGGAATTGGGTTAAGTTATGTGCTTGTCTGGTCTCGATTTGATGATCAGCTTTTTGTGCCAATATTAACTGCATTAACAGGTATTTGGGCATCTTTATTTACTGTAAAAATTCTTTATCCGTATGTTAAAGATATAAAGTTTGTTCAAAATATGGGGAATGTAACATATCACATTATGGCAAATCATTTGCTTGTTATGTATATAATGACAGCAATTTTTATGTGGCTGCACGGTATTCCGATTGCTGAGCGTGCAAATCACGATATTTATTGGATATATAATCCTGTGCAGACAACTTACTTATATTTTGTTGTAACTATGGTTGTGACAACTTATGTGGGTGTAGGATTAAAGAAATTACATAAGATGATATTTAAAAATGACAAATAATGTAAAGGAAAAGTTTGCTCGGAAATTGGTATCTATCCGCAAAGAAAGAGGTCTTTCGCAAGAAGAATTAGCTCTACTTTGTGGAGTTGATAGAACTTATGTTGGAAGAATTGAGAGAATGGAAAGAACTCCTAGTCTTGTAGTCTTACAAAAATTCGCAGACGGATTAGGAATGTCACTTATAGAGTTGTTGAAATTTGATTAATATGTATGGCGGATTAAACGTCACGTTTACATTTTGCTAAGACAATAAAATTTTTTTTGTGTAGCCTGATTGGTGGGTTAAGCGGCACGCTTACATTTTTAGCCACATAGCATCGTATGCGTTCAATCTTACGGTTAATTCTTTGTTTTCAACTCTTGCTCTAACCATTTTATCTGTTAGTAGATTTTTCAAGTATATGTCTTTTTCTTTTTTGCCGAAATTGTCATCAGTGAATACTACTGTTGCTTTGATTTTTTTGTCAGATAGGTTGTTTATTACAACAACTCTGTCAGTATCTGTTGCTCGAACATAGGCAAAAACTTCGGGTGATTTAGTTTTTAGTTCTACAAATGAACCTCTTGTGATTACAGGGTATTGTTTTCTTACTTTTATTAGTTGTTTTACTCTTTCATATACTCTGTTATTATATGTGCTTTTGTGGTTTACGGCATCTTCAAATGTTTTTTGTGTAATAGGTCCTCTGTTTATATCACGGCTGTCAAAATAGCTTAGCATTTTAACTTTATTTTTTACATCTTTATCTTTTTTTTGTTTAGCTTCACGCATTTTTGCACTTTTATTTGCGTTAGCAAAATTGTTTTGGATTCCTATTTCATCGCCATAGTAAATAATTGGAATTCCAGGTAATGACATAAGTATAGAAAAAGCCATACCAATTCTGTCAGGGTTGTTATCTAAGAAATTTGCCATTCTGCCTGAAACCCCGAAGCCTTTTCTAAATGCAGCACCTTTAGGTGCCAAGTCTTCAAATAGTATTTCTCTTGTTTTTTCGTTTACCATTTCAAGAGTAATCTCATCGTGCACTCTTAAAAATATTGCCCAAGATGCTGAATCTGGTATTTGTGGAGTTTGTTTGTAAGCTTTCCAAAAATAGCTGTTGTCAGCAGTTACCAAAGATGCCCAAATAGCAGGCATGTATGGAAAATGGTATGCAATTTGAACTTCATCAGTTCTTGTCATTTCTTTTTCTTGGCCTTTTACTATTTCTTTGTATTTTTGTTCTGTTCCAAAATATGGAAGAATTTTATTTGGCATTTGACAAGCTTCTGCTTGGATTACTGAACGTGGTGCAATTGCTTGTATAAATGCACTTAATATTTTTATAATTCTATGAGTTTCTTCTAAGTTTTCTGCATTTGTGCCATCTTCTTTAATCAAGTATGGGATTGCGTCCATTCTGAAAATATCAACACCTTGATTTGCCCAAAATGCAATTGTTTCCAAGTTATAGTATAAAACTTTTGGATTTTTCCAGTTTATATCAAGCTGAAATGGGTAGAAAGTGTGATAAAAATAGTAGTCTTTGTTGTTTATTGTTACTTTTCTATAATTATTTTCGGTAATTTCAGGGAAAATAATTCTTCTTTTAGATGTTTTCCCGCTTGGTTCTTTATATTCAGCAACCCAGCCAAGTTTTGGATCTTTGTATTTTGTATATTCAGGCATCTGGTCGCGTACTACAAAGTAATCAAGTTTTGAGATATCTCCTTTTAGAGCTTGTTGAAACCATTCATGTTGGTCTGAAAAGTGATTTAGGACTAAATCTGCTTTAATTTTAAAACCTTTCTGTCTTGCTGCAGAGATAAATTTTTGGAATTCAAACATTCCTCCTAAATCTTGTCTTATTCCTCTTGGGTTTCTTATATCAAATCCGGCATCTTCCATTGGAGAATCAACAAATGGTAAGATGTAGATTGTTGTTACGCCTAACGTTTTTAAGTAGTCAAGCATTTGAATATCATCTTTGAAAGTATTTGATTTATCAGGATTTTTTACTCCAAAGTGATTTGCATAAAACATATAAATCACTTCGTCTTTATACCAATCTGTCGGGCGATTTAGGTCTTCTTCAATTAGTGCAGATGAACGTTCTTCCTTTGCTTTTTTAGCTATTGATAATATGTTTGAGTATATTACTTCTACGTTTTCTGTACCGTATACTTTTGCGAGAGATGCTTTTATTTCTTTTTCAAGTTTAAGTGGAATAATTGCGTTTTCTTGTGCTTGGATTTCTTGTTTTGTGTTTAAGTTTTCAATAACTGCATAAGATACAGTTGCAGTGCTATTGAGTATTAGTACTGACGCCAGTAATCCTGCTATTAGCTTTCTCATAAAACATCTCCCGTTTAGTTCAATTTCTTTATTTTAGCATTAGAGTAATTGTATACAATTATCATATCAGCTAATGTGACAAAATAATTATATTATAAAAGTCATATCCGGTAAGCTAATTTTGATTTCTTTGTATTTTTGTTACAAAGTACTTATGATTATTTTTTTGAATATATATAATTACTTATTATCTCTGCTGCTTCCATTATCAATTTTTCACATGGACGGGATTTGTAATATTGTTCGGTCCTTTTTTCAGGGATAGGAGAATCTTGTTTTACATCAAGTCCTAATAATTCTCTGCATATTATTGTTTTATTATTTTTCTTGAATTCTTCTGCAAGTTTTTGAATTCTTTCATAATGTTCAGCTTTGGTGATATCATCGTTAGGGCTAGTGTAACCGTACTTTAAGCCTGCAATCATAAACATTGCGCTTACAGCTCCACATACTTCTCTTAATCTCCCCATTCCACCCCCGAATGATGATGATAGTTTTAATGCAGTGTCAAAATCCATTCCGATGTCTTCTGCAAATGTACAAAATACTGATTGGGCACAATTGTAACCCTGTCTGAATAATTCTCCTGCTTTTTTAGAATATTTATTTTCTTTCATAAGCATATTGTACTATAAAATTAATCTGTTCGGGAATGTCTTTTAATTTTACATAAAATAGAATTTCTAATATGAACAATTTGTATAAATCAATTATATTACTTTTAATTTTATTAACTATTGGTGTTGCTTATTATAATTATAGAATCAATACTTATGTGACAGCAGAATTTAAAAACTTACGACCATTCCATGATAGAGCTCCAATTTATTATAACGGTTTTAAAATAGGTCGTGTAGTAAATGTAAAGCCTAATAAAAATTATACAGCTACAATCGTTACAATGGAGTTACATCCAGATGATTTGAAATTGCCGATAAATATTTCAGTAAATTTGCGAAAAGAAAGAAATAAATGGAATCGTAAATTTGATTATATAGATATAATCTATCCAAAAGAACCTTCTAGTTTTTATTTGAAAAATGGTGATAGAGTTTCAGGAAAAACGACTGTTGAATTTGAATCTTATTTTGCAAATATGGATCCTGAATCTCTTGAGGCAATAAAAGGAGATGCAGCTGAGGCGGTTAAAAATTTAAATGTTACAATTCAGACTCTCGGAGAACTATTTGGAACCTTAAATACAATGGCTCAGGAGGTAAGTCCGAATGTAGTTAAAGTATCTTCTGATATGAGTAAAAGTTCTGGGAATATCGTTAGGGTATCTGAAAATGTAAGTAATATGACAGGTAATGTAGACAGTGCTTTGTCTAAAGAAAGAATGGAAGCTACTGCTAAAAATGCTCAATTAATAACAAAAAATGTCAAAAATATGACAAATGAATTTAATAAGACTATTCCTCAAATCGGTTGTACAATAAACGAAATGAATAGAATTTTATGCAATATTGATGAGATGACTGCAGGGTTAAATAACACAATGGAAAAACCTTTTGGTGGTTTAAGATTGATTTTTGGAAGTCCTGTTAGTAAGAAAAAATGTCATTGTAAATAATAAGTTTTTGAATATTTTATTACCCACTTTGATAATTATTAATCAGGTGGGTAATGTTTTTTTTTACATGTTAATTTAGTATGTTCATGTAATTAGAAATAGAGGAAAGTATGGTCAAAAGAGCTGTAATTTCAAACTTATCATATAAACTATTTTTCATTTTTTATTGTAGTTTGATTATTTATACTGCAGTTTTTTTAGAACTTTCTAAAAATTTATTTTTATTTATTATTTTTTGTAATTTAATTTATATTCTTTTGGCTTTTTTATTGTTAAAAAATCAGATAGAATTTGAAAATGTTGAAAAAGATGATTTAAAGACTTCAAATCTTGAATCAAAGTCATCTTATTTAACTGATATTATAAATAATTTACCCCTGATTGCATTTATAATTGATAAAAATTATAAATTTGTGACCGGTAATATTGAAGCTTTAAAATTTTTCAATGTTACAAAACAAGAGCAGTTCAGGAAGTTGTCTTTAGATGTATTTGAGAGGAAAACAATGGAATTAATTAAAGAAGAAAACAATCTTATCAAGAAAAACAAAAAGACCTTCATTACTGACAGAGAAGTGAGGTTAAAAGATGGTAAACAACAGTGGTTAAGAATAAGAAAAGTGCCTATCTTGGATAAAAACGATAATGTTAATAGCTTGGTTGTGTTTGGAAGAAGTATTAATACTGAACGTGCTGCTCAAAAGCAAAGAGAAACTTATATATCAACTCTTAGTCATGATTTAAAAATTCCAACTCTTGCTCAAATTAGAGCTTTAGAGCTTCTTGTTAATGAAAAAATGGGGAAAATTAATGATCAACAAAGAGAATTACTTAATTTAACATTGGATTCTTGTTATTGTATGTATGATATGTTATCTACATTATTAACTACATACAAATTTGAAAATAATGATATTGTTTTGAATTATGAAAAAATTCAAATGCTAAAGATTTTAGATGAATCTTTTGCTAAGTATTTGAGGGAAATGAATCATAAAAATATAAAAATAAAGGTATCTGCAAAAGATAAGTTCATCTCTTTATATGCAGATAAAATTCAAATGAAAAAAGCTTTTGAAAATTTGATTAATTATTGTATTTCAAGTGCTTATGAAAATACGGAAATTTTTTGTGAAATTTCTAAAAATACTTTAGGAAATAGTATAAATATTTCATTGGGCTTTGAAAGTCCTTATAAAACTCCTGAAAATATAAAAAATATGTTTTGCAAATATACAACATCAGCTGAAAAAATGGACAAAGTAGGTAGTAGTTTAAATCTTTATTTGGCAAAGCAAATAATCAATGCTCATAATGGTGTAATTAATATAGAAAGTAAAAAAACTAATTATAATAGTTGTAATATTGAATTGCCATATATTAATGAATGTAAATTATCTTGTTTATCTAATTAATTATTATATAATATAATTATGAAAAATTTTATTTTATTATTAATGATTATTTTATTATCAGCAGGTCAAGTATTGGCAGTTGTTGATTCTAGTGCTAAAAGAGATGCTTATAAGTCTATGGTATTGAGTAATCAATATTTTCATGATACTTGTAACGGTATTGCTAAAAATTTTAGATATGACAATCGATTTGCAAATTATTTGAGAAACAGGTGTCTATTGTATGAATCAGATAGACAAAGATTTATGGATGCTATCTTCCCTATTACAAATAATGGAGAAGATTGGTATAAAGATAAATACCCTATTTTACAGGCTAATTTCGCTATCCAAATGAATAATAGAGAAATTGAAAATTATAGACTTATTATAAATGAGTATTGCAAATATAATAAATATAAATTTGCCAAAAAAGATCCTAAAGCTTGTTCTCAGCAGAGAATAAATTCAATATTTAATCTTTAGACAATACCTTGTGCAACCATTGCATTTGCTAGTTTTGTGAAAGCTGCAATATTTGCACCTGCAACATAGTTGTTTTTTAGGTTATATTCTTCTGCAGAATTTTTACAAGAGTTAAATATATTTATCATTATTTGATTTAGTTTATTATCAACTTCTTCAAATGTTAGGTAATATCTCATGCTGTTTTGACTCATTTCTATTGCAGAAGTTGCAACACCTCCAGCATTTGCGGCTTTTGCTGGAGCTACTAAAATATTGTTAGCTAAAAAATATTCTGTAGCTTCTTTAGTACAAGGCATGTTTGCTCCTTCTCCAATTGCAATTACGCCATTTGCGACTAATTTTTTTGCTGAATTTAGAGTTAGTTCATTTTGAGTTGCACAAGGTAATGCAATATCTGTTTTTATATTCCAAATTGGAGAATCTTCATTTTCTCTTTCCAAGTATTCAGCATCAGGTTTATAATTTTTGTATTCAGAAATTCTACCTCTGTTTTGTTCTTTAATTTGTTTGATTATATCTAAATTAATGCCATCTTTGTCATAAATACAGCCTTTTGAATCACTCATAGCAACAACTTTAGCACCATATTGCTGAGCTTTTTCGCAAGCGTATATTGCAACATTTCCTGCTCCAGATATTGTGACAGTTTTGCCTTCAAGAGAATTATTGTCATTATTATTCAGCATTTCTCTCATAAAATATATTAGTCCGTATCCAGTAGCTTCCTTTCTAGCTAAAGATCCACCATAGGATAGGCCTTTGCCTGTTAGGACACCGCCTTCATATACGTCTTTAATTCTTTTATATTGTCCGAAAAGATAGCCTATTTCTCTTGTCCCTACACCAATATCCCCTGCTGGAACATCAACATCTTGTCCGATATGTCTTTGAAGTTCTGTCATAAAACTTTGACAAAATCTCATTATTTCTTCATCAGATTTCCCTTTTGGATCAAAATCACTACCACCTTTGCCTCCTCCAATTGGAAGACCGGTAAGGGCGTTTTTAAATATTTGTTCAAACCCTAAAAATTTCATAATACTTTGGTTAACGCTTGGATGAAATCTTAATCCTCCTTTATATGGCCCTATAAGACTGCTAAATTGTACTCGATATCCTTTGTGGACAATTGTTTTGCCTTCATTATTTACATAAGGAACTCTAAATGTAATTATTCTTTCTGGTTCAATCATTCGTTCTAAAAGGGCTATTTTCTCATACTCAGGATGTTTATCAATTACTGGTTCAATAGTTGATAATACTTCTTCTACTGCTTGAATATATTCTTTTTCATATTGATTTTTTTCTTTTACTTCTGTTAGAACTTTATTTAAGTATTGATTCATGTAGCCCCCGTTTGTTGTGTATTTTTTGCAAAGAAATTGTAACATATTTTTTTTATATTCGCAATTGATTTTTTTTTTATATCGTTTATAATGTGATATATTATTTGGTATAGGAGTGTTAGATATGTTTGAAAAATTGGAAAAATTGCAATTGGTATGGTTGGCTTTAATTTTAGCTTTTGGCTTAATTATTGCTGTGAAGTCAGGAACTGTTACATTATCAAAAGATAATATATCAGTTACAGGGTCAGCTTATCAGGTAGTAAAATCTGACTCAGCAAGATTGGTTGTAGATATTAAATCAAGAAAACCTTCTAAATCAGAAGCATACAGTGTGATAAAAAAACAATTACCTGTAGTTACAGAATACTTAAAATCTAAAGGGCTTGACGATATTGAGGTAAAACCAATAAATTCTTATTATGTTTATAAATACAATCCAAATGGTACTTCTACAAATGAAATAGCATATTATAATGCTTCTCAAGCAATAGAAATAAAATCTAATGATGTTGATAAAATAAAAGAAACTGCTTTAGATATTCAAAATTTATATGAAAAAGGTATCGATATTGATGTTACTAATCCAGAGTATTATTATTCAGGTTTAGCAGATTTAAAAGTTAAATTGTTAAAAGATGCTACAACAGATGCAAAAGATAGAGCAACTGCGATGTTAAAAGCTACTCATAACAGACCAGGAAAAATTCAATCAGTAAACATGGGAGTATTCCAAATTACTCCTGTTGATTCTACAAATGTATCTGATATGGGGATAAATGATACTACAACAGTTGAGAAAAAAGTTACAGCTGTTGCAAATGTTGTATTCCGTATAAAATAACTTATGGAGTTATAATTATGAAAAATTTAATTTTAATTTTATTATTATCTTTTTCTATAATGCCTGGATTAGCTGTTCTTCCGCCAGATGCTTCTATAATTCAAGTCCATGATATGCAGATGATTAATCAACAGAGGTTTAGAATAGAAGAAATTAACGATTATAATGATGTTAATACTGAAAAAGCTAGATATCAAAAAAGGAATGAAGCTAATTCTGAACCATTGATTAAAAAATTATTCCATAAGAAAAAATTTACAGAAGAAAATGGTCAAATCAAAATAGAAAATGATGAATCTTAATTAAATTTTCATTCTATTAGTTACTTATACCTGCTCTATACCCGCACCAGCTGTATATTGCAGGTAAAGTTTTATCTACATGTAATTTTTCTGCAATAGGTACTTTTGCAAGAATTAATACGCCTAAGGCATCATCAATATTTGCAATAGAATCTTTAAATGTAAGTTTTCTATCAGGAACTTTGTCATGTGGATCGTTAATGATATTTGATAATTTTGCTGCTATATGCATTCCACCAAATAGACCTACAATTGTGCTGGCTATTCTGTATTTTATATTTTTGCTAAAAGAATATAATGCACTTGTTAATAATGGTGGAACAGAAGCATTCATAAATTGGAAAACGCTTTCATTAATTTTTTGTTTTCGATGTTCTTTTTTATCAAATAAAACTCCAGAAGCAAGTCCTCCTGCAATACTTCCAGCACTAACTAAAATCATTTCTTGTACACCATATTTAATGTTATACAACTTGCATTTTTGGTTTTTTGCTAATAGTGCCATTGGAATAATTGTCCCAATTATTGAGCCTGCTGCAATTTTAGCTTTTGTGTTTGTTGCAGTTTTTTCAACTTGGTGAGTTCTATAACTTTTATATGTTCTTATATCATATTCAACTTTTTGCCCAGTAATGGGTGCAAGCATTTTTATATATCCCTTTCAAAATAATTCTATCATATTAATGACCGTAAATCATAATTGTTGCTGAACCTATAAGAATTATTAAGGAACCAATGAGTTTTTTTAATAGATTTTTTTCGTTAAATAGTTTATATCCTAAAATTACATTAATAATAATTGAGAGTTGAAATAAAGATAGAGCGTATCCTACATTCATATATCTAAATACATATGCAGTTGTAAATGTCATTAATCCAAAGCACATAGCTGTTAAAATATATATAATAGAATGCTTTTTAGATGGAATTTTTAAGTTTTTGTCAGAAAAAATACTCATTATGATAAAAGAAAATAAAGCACCTAAAAAACTAGATGTAATAAATGAAGTTGTAATAGATGATAAAATTATAACTTTTTTTATGAAAACAGCTTCAATTGCAGAAAAAATAAGCGCATAAATTCGATATTGAATATCTTTTTTTAAAAAAGCTCTTGGTGTTTCAAGGATAAAATATGAACCAAAAATAATAAGAGCAATCCCAATTAATCCAAATATATTTGGAAATTCATGCAAAATAATCATTCCAAAAATTAATCCAATTATAGCTTTGTATGAATTTATTGGTCCTAATACAGAGAGTTCTCCTCTTTTTAGAGCTAGTACCATAAAACAATTGCAAATTGCACCAGTTAATCCGCCTAATAATGCATAAATCAAAAAATTAATGTTTGTTATTGGAATTTTTGTTATGAATATTAATGGCAAGGAAAATATACTAAGTGTAAGGTAATTTATAAAATTAATGATAATTGGATTTTCGCCTTCCAAAGATAATTTCTTTTGGAACACGTTACTCATCGAATTCGTAATAATTCTAATAATTATGGCTATTAAGTTAAATAAAATTTGCATAATTTTAATTTACTATAAATATTTAAAAACTCTTAGAATTAATCTAAGAGTTTTTCTAAATGGTTGCGGAGACAGGATTTGAACCTATGACCTTCGGGTTATGAGCCCGACGAGCTACCAGACTGCTCCACTCCGCGATATTTTATTTTACATCCCATTATGTAACGCTAAATTTTAAATTGCAAGTCTTTTTTATAAAAAAAGGATATCATTTCTGATATCCTTTTTTTATTATATTCTAGTTGAATATTTTTTTAAGTTGTTCCCAGAACCATTTGCCTTCATTAGGAGTTGTAACTTTTGCATTATCAACATCTGCTTTCTCAGAACCTTTATTTACAACTTTTACTTCTTTTTCACTTGAGATAGTTCCGTTTGCAGTTAATTTGTCGCCTTTATTTAGGATTACTGCATTGCCATTT
>CALVEU010000014.1 GCA_944326635.1 Candidatus Gastranaerophilales bacterium
TTCCTGCCTTGTACAGCAGCAAAAATTTATCCTTTTGAAAACGTTTTTGCAGACATAGGAGATGATCAAAGCATTTTGCAGAACCTATCGACATTCTCATCTCATATGACAAATATTATAGAAATATTAAACCAAAGTAATGACAAATCATTTGTAATCCTAGATGAAATCTGTGCAGGAACAGACCCTGTCGAAGGTGCAGTATTAGCTCAAGTAATATTAGAAAAACTTGCGCAAAAAGAAGTTTTATCAACAGTTACAACTCACTATGGAGAGCTAAAAGCTCTTGAATATACAAACCCTTACTTTAAAAATGCATCAGTTGAATTCAATACAACAACTCTAAAACCGACATATAAATTACTTATTGGTATCCCAGGGCTGAGCAATGCAATTTCTATAGCTCAAAATTTAGGACTGGAACAAGATATTGTGAACAAAGCTAAAAACATAGTAGTTTCCACTAAAGATCCATCTATTTTGGTCGTAGAAAAATTGCAGGAAACTCAAGCCAAACTTGCACAAAACCTTGAAGAAGCAGAAAATTTAAAAGAGACTTCCGAAAATCTAAAATCTGAATACGAAAATTCTCTAGCTGAAATAAAAAAAGATAAAAAGAAAACCGTAAAAATTATCAAAGATAAATTCGACCGAGAATTATTAGAAGTAAAAGCAGAAATCAAAAATATTCTTGATGAATTACGCAGAGAAAAATCTGAAAAAATTGCACGTCGATCATATGCAAGGCTTGCACAAACAGAACAAAAATTCAGAGGCAAATTGTCTGAATTTGATGAAAAACAACAATATGCAGAAATTGACTGGTCTAAAGTTCAAAACGGTGACAAACTAATTTTGAAAGAGTTAAACCAACCGGTCACAGTGCTTTCTCTACCTGATAAAAATGATTACATAACAATTCAAATGGGCAATTTCAAAACGAAAATAAAAACAAACAAACTTGCCCCATATGATTCGGCATATGAAAAGAAAGAAAATGTCTATAGACCTAGCTCTTTTGAAAAATTTGAACTTAGAAAAACAAGTATTTCAAACACCCTTGATCTAAGAGGTTATAAAGTTGAAGATGCACTTGACAGTCTTGAATTTTATCTTGATAAAGCAAGCCTTGCAAACCTCGCCTGTGTCACAATTATCCACGGACATGGTACAGGTGCATTAAAATCAGCTGTCAGAGATTTCTTATCAACATCTCCATATGTTGCAAAATTCCGCCCCGGAGAAGATACAGAAGGCGGGGATGGCGTGAGCATTGTAGACATTAATTAAAAATACAAAAATAAATTTTATCCTTGCAAAAGTCAAAAAAAATGCTAGAATAATTTTTGAGAGAGAGGATAAAAATTATGATAATGATTGAAGATATTAGAAAAGAACACGAACTCGTTGATTTGTTCTGTAATCTTGCAGAAGTTCCATCTCCATCAATGCACGAAGAAAAAGTTGCTGAATGGATTAAAAACTACTGCAATAAAAATGAAATTGACTGCAAATTTGATGATTTTAAAAACGTAGTTATAAATATTCCTGCAACAGATAGCACAAAAGAACCTCTAATGCTATCAGCTCATATGGATGTAATCGGAGATGAAAGCCCTGTAAAAACTTATGTTGATGAAAACGGTTTTATTCACGCAATAGATAGAACTTTAGGCGGAGATGATAAAGCAGGTGTTGCAAATGCTCTTTTATTTGCAAAAGAACTTGCAAAATCTGATGTGAAACATGGTGGACTTGAAGTTATGTTCACAAGAGATGAAGAAAACGGTTTGTCTGGAATAAGAAACGCAAATTTAAAAAACTTTAAATCAAAATATGTACTTGTACTTGATAGCGATACACTTGGACAATGCGAAGTATCAGGAGCTAGCTACACTTTAGCAAGAATTAAAGTACACAGCTTCAAAGGCGGACATTCTGGAATCGATATTGGAGATAAGACACGTGCAAATGCCGCAAAATTAATTGCAGACTTAATTTCTTCACTTCCTCAAGGTGTATTCTATGAAGAAGAAGGAACTGTTGTTACATCTTGCAACTTAGGCGGAATTTCTGCAGGAAATATCAATGTTACAAACATCATAAATACTGATGCAGAAGAAAGTTATTCTATCAGAAGCTCAAGCCGCAAAAAAGAAGAAGAATTAAAAAATAAAATGACTTTGACAGTAGATGAATTTAATATTAAAAACAAAGAAATCGCAAAAGCATCAATTGAATTTGAAGAGCACCTACCACCTTTTGAAAAAGTAGATGATGATTATATTCCAATACTTTTTGAAGCAGCAGCAAAAAAAGTTGGAATAAATCCAGATATTACATCATTCCACGCAGGTGCGGAAACCCATATTTATGCGAATGAAGTAAATGCAAATAATGACAAGTTTGTTCCATATTTAATAGGACTTGCAACTGTATGTAATATGCATTCAAAAAATGAATATTTGGATTACAAAACTCTATTAAAAGGACATGAACTCTTACAAGAATTATTCAAAGCTTTTAACTCTTAAAACAAAGCTCCCATTAATAAATGGGAGCTTTTTACTATTATGAAAATGCTTTAAATGATCTTTCAACGTTTTTATCAATTACACTTTTTATTGAATCATATTCTGTTTGTAATGCAGAATGTTCTGAATCTAATTTTTTCAAATCTTGATCATACTTTTTATCCTGATTTTCAATTTCTGTAATTGCATTTTTATATTTTACTTCAGCAACTGCAATAGCTCTTTCATTTTCTTGAGATTTGATATCACTTGCATTTGTGTAAATAATTGATAACCAATCATATGTCCCAATTTCTGGATATTTTTCTGATCCATTTTCAGAATATGATGCTTGTTCCATTGTTAATACACCATTTTCTAAAGCAAACTGAAGCCATTCAGCATTATTAATTAAATTTTCATCTAATTCTTTATAATTGTTAGTATTTTTTGTACCATCTGCATTTGTAGCACCGCCACCCATCCTATAATACAAGTTTACATACCACTGATATCTAGAATCTGTTTCATCTGGAATTGTTTTATCAGGTATTTTTCCTAAACTTTCAACATAATTAGCTTTTAAATCACCAATTTCTTTCAACCATCTGCCCATTTCAGACTGCCAATCTTTTACAGCTTCATGGTATCTATCTTCATTAAATTCTGAAGACAAAGCATTCTTCATATCAGTCTGAAAATCATCTAAAATTGGCAATAATGATTCATATTGTAATCCTAAAGTATCTCTATTTTGGACTGCATAATAAGTATCAATAATCCTTTCAGGCCAACTTTTTAATGTCTTTTCATATACTCCATCTCCATCTGGGTCTACCCATTTGTAATTACTTAAAAGTTTTTCAGCAACTGATGAATCGTATGTTGTAGTATCAGTTTCATCAACAGGAGCCATACATCCATTTGCAGGATCCCATAAATATTGTGAAACTTCTTTCATCATATCTTTAGCTGCAACATAATTCCCAGAGCCCACAGGATATTCTTCTCTTTGAGAATAAATAGCTGCTCCTGTAATCTGCCCCTTTTCAACTGAAATTCCTAAACCTTCAACAGTTGTATTGAATGTTTTTGGATATGCAGCTAAGTCACCATCGTAATTTAATAAATATGCTAAAACATGTAAATAACAATTTTTTCCAGAACCACTATATGGGGGATGACAGTTATCATAACACTGTTTTGATGCCAAATCAAATTTTTCAGCTAACTCAACATCACCTGATACATCTGTAAATTGAGGATCATTTTTATCTGGGAACTCAACATCTGGCAAATCTAGCATACCATTCAAATAAGCTCCAAATGTTCCACCAATATTTGCATATTCTTTTAACAAAACATTTCCTGTTACTTGAGATGTCCAATTATTTACAGTATTTGTAAACTGTTGAGCATCTGCTTCTGTAACATCTTCAGGATTTTTATTTACAATTGTTTGTAAATTTGCAATATCACCTTCAGTCATTGTTGAAAAATAATCATTCCATTGTTGAGGATTTGTTTCATCATACAAATTTTCATATAAATATGAACCATCATCTGCTGTAGTTTTTCCATAAATTCCCATAAGTGCATCAGAATATTTTGGATTATCTACTTCTGGAATACCATAACTATATAAAAATTCTGCTAAACTATTTGATTCTTCGTATTTTTTTATATCTGAACCATTTAACATTATTTGGCCTGAAGAATTTACTAAAGAATATTGATTTTTCAAATCACTATAAGTCAATAAAGTATTTGCTGTTAATGATTGATAAGACAATTCTCCATTATCATTATATACACCAAACATTAATTGAGTAGTATTTAATGCATCCATATACTCTTGGCTTGCAGCAGAAGATTGATCAGCCAAACGCAATTTTGAATTTGTGATGGTCTGAGAGCGAAGTTCATTATCGGTCAATCTTGCCGTAATGCTTAATAATCTTGCTTGTCCTGCTGCCATTCCCATATTAATACATGATTCCTTTCTGAATAGTTATACGACATACACAAAATATTTCTTTAAAGTATTCTAATAAATTATTAAGAAATATTTACAATATAAAAACAACAAAAAAAAGAATCGCAATAATACGATTCTTTTTTTGTTAATAATAGTTCTAAAACTATATTGCAACTGTAAGAGTTTCTAATTTCAACTCAATAGGTTTTTCCTGCAAAACTTCAACTTGCAAGTCTTTAACTCCAACAACTGCACCTACTGGTTTGTGTACAGTAGCTTTTGGAGTTATTGGTTTAGAATATACAGATTTTGGTTTTTGTGCTGTATATACACCTTGTTTTGCCTTTACGACAGCTGGATCTGGATTTAGCTTTTGTCTATTTACATCTGTCATAATTTTACTTACAAATCTTCTTGTTTCTGCATATGGAGGAACTGCATTATATTTTTTTACATTTCCTGGACCTGCATTGTAAGCAGCTAAAGCTAATTCCACAGAACCAAACATATTATACATCTTTTTATAATATGTGATTCCAGCTTTAATGTTTTCATTTAAAGAATAAGGATTATATCCCATTCTTCTTGCTGTTGAAGGCATTAATTGAAAAACTCCAACGGCACCGTGTGAACTTCTTGCTTCATGGCGAAATCCTGACTCTGTACGAGCAATACTTAATGCAATTGCAGGATCTACACCCATTTCAATAGCATGTTTTACTATTGTGGCTTTTACTGAATTAACGTCTGCTGCTTGACATTGAACATGGCTAAGTAACATACACGTTAGTGTAAAAGTTAACAGTAACAATTTTTTCAAAATGTAATCCTCTATGTTGTAAATTGAAATCCTTAAAAATTCCCTAACGATTCGTTTCTTCAACAAAATCAAAAACTTTTAAGAATGATTATATAAACAATATATTACAAAAAAAATTTTTTTCAAGTCCCTAAATAAATCTTGCTAAAACCAAAACACTTAAACCACTTGTTATTACAGCACTTTAAGTGTTTTAATAACAATTATTAAGTTAGTATTTTTTTAGATTTTTTAGAGTATTTTTTTATTTTTTATGGTAGAATTTGGATAGTATAAATAATAAATGAGAGGAAAAGGTTATGGAAAAGAAAAAATTAGCAGATATAGGTGTTTTTGGCGGCTCAGGTTTTTACAAATTCTTAGATAACATTGAAGAAGTTAGAGTTGAAACACCATATGGAATGCCTAGTGACAGTTTATTTATAGGAACTGTTGGGGAACATAAAGTTGCTTTTATGCCAAGACACGGAAGAAACCATACAATTTTACCTCATTTAATAAATTATAGAGCTAATGTTTGGGCAATGAAATCCGTAGGTTGCGAAAGAGTAATTTCACCTTGTGCAGCAGGCAGTTTACAAAAACACGTTAAACCTGGTGATTTTGTAATTTGTGATCAATTTGTTGATTGGACAGATGGAAGAAAAACAACATTCTTTGAAGGTCCAATTGTTACTCACCCATCAGCAGCTGAAACTTATTGTCCGGAACTAAGACAACTTGCAATTCAAACAGGAAAAGACTTAGGAATTACTATTCATGAGCAAGGAACTGTTGTTGTTATTAACGGTCCAAGATTTTCTACAAAAGCTGAATCAAAATTCTTTACAAACCAAGGTTGGGAAGTAATTAATATGACAGCATTTCCAGAAGCATATCTTGTTAAAGAAATGGATATGTGCCCATTAAATATCTCATTAATCACTGACTATGATGCAGGTCTAGTAGGAGATGTTCCTCCAGTTTCTCACCACGAAGTAATTGAGGTATTCAATTCTAATGTAGCAAATCTTAAAAATCTACTCTTCAAGATGATTGAAAATATTCCAACATCAAGAGAAAATTGTACTTGTGCTACAACTAAACAAAGTTCTCAATTATAAAGTTAGGTGAATCATGATTAATAATTTAATTTTTGTAGTAAACAGTTTTTTCCAAATTTATTTTTGGTTAATTCTTGTCAGATGTCTTTTAAGCTTTATCCCTAGTATTGACTGGTATAAGCAACCATTTGAAGCAATAAAAGATGTAACAGATTTATACTTAAATCTTTTCAGAAAAATTATACCGCCAGTAGGAGGGATGGATTTTTCTCCAATAGTTGCAGTTATTGCGTTACAAATTTTAAATTATATTATTATTTATTTTCTTTTGATCTTTAAATAATTCTATAGCTTTTTGAATTTTATCACGATGCGGAGTTTTTGGATTTTTTACACATTCTTGTAATCTTTGCATAAAAGGAATAAGCTCTTTGGGCGATCTATTCATTAATTTCTTAAAATATTTAAAGGTAACTTTATCAGGAATGAAATTAAATGCTTTAACAAAACCTCCGGCATCGTAAAATTTTCCAGATATAGGAGTATTCATGATATCAGAATATTTCAACCTAAACAGATTATTTATGTCTAATGGGAATATATTTTTGACACTTTTAGAATCTATAAATTCAGTTAATGCGTAACCGTTTTTTAAATCAGAAATATAATGCTTTGTAAATTGAGTTTTATCAAGATTATGTCCTGCAAAAAATTTCAAGAATGTCCAAAAATTTGTTTCTGCACAACTTCCATGAATATGAGAAAGACAAGGTATACCTCCAAAAGTTTTGTGATACACTTTCAAAGCCTTATCTGACATTATTTTATTCCCGGAATCATCAAGCATTGAAAATTTGAAAACATTCCCCCAAGCACCTTTACCAGTATATTTTAAATCAACAGAAATACTTTTTGGTAATACTTTACATAACTGTTTATTTGCAAAAGAAGTTATTTGTTTTTCAAAATTTTCAAAATCTTCAGGAGATAAATCAGAAAATTTATTAATAATTATATTTTGTTTTTTAGAATATACATAATACCCTCTTAAATAATTTGCAATATTAGATAATTTCTTTTGAAAAATTTTTATACTAGCAGCTTTATCTTCTTTAAATAATTTGATAACTTCAATAGGAATATTCCCAATGATTTGATTTTTAGTATATGGCACAAATTTTTTATAGGTTAAATAATTTATATCCCTGCGAAAAATCCTTTTCAATCGCGATGGATAACACTTTTCATAATTTACATTAGGAACTTTATTTAACATACCAAACATAAAACAAAGAAAATAAAAATTTTTGACGAATTTTATCAATACTTGTAAAAAATGTTTACTTAATATATAATTCGAATGTTATGAAAATAATTATTTATGGTGCTACAGAAATTGGCTGTCTTTTAGCCACTGAATTTTTTGAAGACCACGATATTACAATAATTGATAAAGAAGAAAATAGAACTGATGAATTTAACAAGTTGGATATCAGCTTTATTCAGGGAAATGCTTCTAACATTGATGTTTTAAAAAATGCAGATATAAAAAATGCAGATATATTTATAGCTTGCACAGCTGTTGACGAAGCAAATATTGTAGCTTGTCTTTCTGCAAAAAAATTTGGCGGAGTAAGAACAATTTGTTTTGTTAGCAGAGAAGAATACAAGAAAACTCTAAATTTTGAAAAAAATAGCGAAAATTTCTGTGATTTCTTCATTGATTACATAATTTGGCCGGAAGAATTATTAACTCAAGAAATTTTTAGAATAGTAACTGTCGCTCACGCATTAGATGTTGAAAATTTTGCAGATGGAAGAGCCAGACTTTTAGAATACAAAGTACAACCATATTTACCAATTATAGGTAAAAAAGTAAAAGATTGCGGTTTTACGCAAAATACACTAATGGTTGGTTTGACAAGAAACGGTGAATTATTTATCCCAAATGGGGACACAGAAATTCAAGAAGATGATAAACTAATTTTTATGGGTACATCTCATTCTCTTGATATTTTAGCAGGTACATTTTTCCACGAAAAAGAAATTGTAAAATCTGTCGCAATTATTGGTGGCGGAAATGTTGGAATGATGCTTGCAAAAACTCTTGAAAAACTAAAAATTAAAATTAAAATAATTGAAAAAGATTATGACAGATGCCAAGTACTGGCAGAAGAATTATCTAATACACTTGTGATTAACGGAGATGGCACGAATTTAAAACTTTTAGATGAAGAAGAAATAGGTGGAGCAGACGTTGTAATAAGCGTTACTAATAACGATGAAAGGAATCTTTTATGCTCTCTTTTAGCTAAACAACTCGGAGTAAAAAGAGTAATTACTAGAGTTGCAAAAGTTTTAAATATCCCACTTTTTGAAAAAGTTGGTATTGATATTGCAGTATCTCCAAAAACATCTGCGATTAATGAAGTGAGAAACGATTTACAGGAAAATGACGTAGATATCCTTGCTACAGTAGAACAAGGCCAGGGAGAAGTTCTTGAAATTAATCTTGATCCAGATTTTGACGGCAAGAAAATTATGGAACTAAAATTTCCTGCCAACGCCATTATAGGTGTAGTTATCAGAAAAAATAACATCATTATTCCAAAAGGTGACACCGTAATTAACACTAATGATATATTGATTATATTTACAACAGCAGAAAATGCTCCAGAAATAAAAGAATTTTTTAAGGTAAAGTAATATGAGATTAAATTATCTGGCAAATGCTATTGGCCTTACAATGATATATATAAGTCTTGTGATATTAACTCCAATTATTGCAGCTTTGTATTATCACGAATTCAATTCGATTTTACCATTTTTTACAGCTGGAGCAATATCATTTATCATAGGTGTAATCGTAAGAAATGCTGTTCCAAATTCAAAAACATTAGAAAATTTAAATGACATAAAAAAAGCAGAAGCTCTATTTGTAGTTGCTGTTTCTTGGATAATCTTCGGAATTATTTCTGGAATTCCATACCTTTTTTACGGGCTATCACCGCTTGATGCGCTTTTTGAATCGGTATCAGGTATTACAACTACAGGGGCAACTATATTAACTCATTTCAATTATTCTCACGCGTTTTTCTTTTGGCGATCACTAACTCAATGGTTAGGCGGCTTGGGAATAATTGTCTTATTCGTTGCAATTTTACCACAATTTGCAGTTGCGGGAAGACAGATGTTCTTTGCTGAAGCTCCTGGACCTACTGAAGACAAATTTACTCCGAGAATAAGAAATACCGCATCTGCACTCTGGAAAATTTATGCAGGATTCACAATAATTCAAATAATATTATTAATGGCAGGCGGAATGTCAGGATTTGATTCCGTTTGTAACTCTCTATCAACTCTTGCAGCTGGAGGATTTTCTCCAAATCCTGAAAGCCTTATGGGATATCATTCAAATTACCTGATTTGGGTAACTTTGATATTTATGTTCCTTGCAGGTGCCAGCTTTAACATTCAATACAGAGCTATTACTCAAAAAAATCCATTAATTCTTTTCAAAAATGAAGAATTTAAATTATATTTTTCTCTAGTAATAATAATGGCAATACTTATTACTATTTCACTAGTACTTAATACACATTTAAATTTATCCGATAGTTTTATGCACGCACTATACCAAGTAATAAGTATTACAACATCTACTGGTAGCGCCAGTACTGATTTTATAAACTGGGATTACACATCCAAAATACTTTTATTTATAGTAATGTTTATGGGATCTTGTGCAGGATCTGCAGGCGGCGGTATTAAAATGGTAAGATGGTTAATCGTATATAAATCAATGAAAAGTGAACTTTTAAGAATATTGCACCCAAATGCGATTGTAAATATAAAAATTGATAATAAAACTGTTGCCCCAGAAGTTGCAAGACAAATTATCGTATATGTATTCTATTACTTTTTAATATTTGGAATAACTTCTATAATAATATCAATTATTGAACATAGCAGTGCTGTTGGACTTAGCTGTAGTATAACAGGACTTGGAAATATTGGACCAGGATTTACAAAACAAATCGGTCCTATGGCAAATTTTGACAGTATTCACTCTTCTTCAAAAGCCATAATGATTTTTAATATGTTAGTTGGACGTTTAGAATTAATACCATTTCTTGTAATGTTACAAAAAGATTTTTGGACACTCAAAGACAATTAACAAATTGTATTAAAAACATCTTCAGGCACAATATATTTTAATTTAACATGCAAGCAGTCAGTATCTTCATCTTTGATATGTTTTACATCTATACATTCAAATTTTGAACTCCTTGGGAAAACAATTTCATCTTGTTTTCCAATTATGCCAGTTCTTGAAACCTTTGAACCTTTTGGTACTTCTATTTCATATAAAACACCTCTATTATTCGGCATATAAACTTTAGCATAAGAAATATCAGAGGTTGCATAAGCATATTCTTTCATATCAATAACATCACCTTTTTTGACACCTAATCGTTTCAAATAAAGAGGATACTCTGAAAAGAAATCAGGCTTTTCACCAACACATCTATATACATTAAGATTTTGCTCCAGAGGTTTTAATGTTTTAAATTCTGTATCAGCTAAACTTATCATTTGTCTGGGTGTAAGCCCCGTGTGCATAAACTTCATATTCATATGCTCAGGATAAGGACTTAATATAAAATGATGATTAATACCATGTAATTCACCATGCAACGAAACATTCTCTTTATAAGATTGACTTATAACCTTTTCTTTTCTTGCATCAGCCCAATACTGATGACAAAATAAATCTTTTTCAGCAAATTGTTTTACTTGTGTTTTTTGCGGAAAGTTTTTGGCTACATTTGTTTTTTTTATTCCACGAAATAAAAAATTAGCACAAGATTTTCCCAATTTTGAAATATTCATTATTTTCCCCAAAAAATTTAAAACCTATATTATATATAAGTATTATTTATAAAAAAAATTGCTACATATTTCATATTCATAAATGATTAAAATGAACAAAAAACATGTTTTAATCGTTACTATATTGTAAAGAGGTATTCAATATTGAAAACACACATAAAGGCAATAGCCCTTACAATTTGTTTATTTTATACAATATCATCAGCATTTGCAATTGAACAAATGAGTGTGGAAAAAAATGCTATTTTAAATATTAAAGACTGCATTACAATCGCACTTCAAAACAGTCCTAAGATAAAAAAAGCACGTTATAATTACGGAATTGCAAAAGGTAATTTAGGGATTGCAAAATCTGAATACTTCCCGACATTAGGAATCGGAACAGGATATAACATCACAGACAATAACAATAACAGAAGATCTACAAATACAAACATTTATTCAGCAGAAGCAAATATTAATCAATTAATATGGAATTTTGGAAAAACTAACGCAAATATTAAAATGTACAATTTTGATAGAGTTGCGGCATTATATGAATTTGAAGATATGGTACTCGAGACTATATTTGGCGTCAAAATGAATTACTATGGCGTACTTGCAGCTAAAGCAACCCTTGACGTAAATAGAGCAAATGTTCAAATTAATGAAAGAAACTACCAAAGAACAAAAGCATATTTTGATGAAGGTATAAAATCAAAAATTGACTTAGTCAATGCTGAAGTTTACTTGAGTGACTCTAAAGTTACATTAGTAGAATCTGAAAAAGCATATAAAAATGCTCTTGTGCAACTAAACAACGCAATGTATATTGCATTCGCTCCTGAATATGAGATTGAAAATACAGAAACTTTTAACTTTCAAAACAATTATGCACCTGTAAACTTAGAAAAAATTGATGAAAAAAAAGACTTGAGCAAGCCTCCGAAAGACGTTAATAACGCTTTTTTAACTTCACAAGTTGAAAAAATTAATGTACTTGATAATTATAAATTTAAACCATTTCCATACACATTTGAAGAATCTGTAAATCTTGCATACAAAAACAGGCCTGACCTAAAAGCATATGATGCAACTCTAAAAGCAATGCAAGAATCATTAAAATACACAAAAAGAGAATACTTACCCGAAATTTCAGCAACAGCAGGTTACGGATATAGAGATCAATACAATACAAATTCTTTCAATGTTGGAATTAACTTATCAAGCAACGTAAATATAAAAGGACAAAAACATAAAATTGATAATGCAAAAATTCAAGTACAATTAGCAGAGAATGAAATAGATCAAGCTAAACAAGACATCTATTTTGAAGTACAAAACTTATACATAAATATGGTGCAATTGGAAAAACAAATACCATTACTCGCAGTAAAAGTAAAACAAACATTAGAAAACTTTGAACTAGCAGATGGCAGATATGCAGTAGGACTTGGAGATTATATTGAATTACAAGACGCAAAAGTAAATTATAATAACGCACAAGTATCATATGTACAAACCGTATATAATTATAATGTAGCTAGAGCTAACTTAGAAAAAGCAATTGCTTTACCACAAGAAGTAACAACATCAATAGAGGATAAATAATGCTTTATAAGGATTATCTAAAAAAAATAACAAATATAAAAAAAAGACATATTATAATAGGAATAGTTATAATCGCAGTATTAACAACTGGTACTATATCCATTACAAATAGCAAACAAGTAAAATACAAAACTAAAGCGATAGAACGCTGTACTATAACTGAAGTTGTAGAAGCATCTGGAACTATTAACCCTGTAAATACAGTAAGTGTAGGTTCTACTGTATCTGGACTTATAAAAGAAATTTATGTAGACTATAATGATGTTGTAAAAAAAGGGCAAATCTTAGCCCAAATCGACCCTGCAAACTTTGAAGCAACAGTCCAACAAAATCAAGCTCAAATTAATAACGCAAGAGCGAATTTAGCAAAACTTCAAGCTATTGCAAATTATGACCAAAAACAATATATCAGATATAAAAATCTTTATGCAAAAAATTTCGTTGCAAAAAGTGAATTGGATGAGAAATTGAGTACATACCAATCAGATTTAGCACAAATTAACGCAGCAAAAGCTCAAATAAGTCAATATCAAGCAACATTAAAAACAGCTCTGACAAACTTAGGGTATACAAAAATTATAGCACCAGTAGACGGCACTGTAATATCAAGAGAAATAGACTTGGGCTCTCCAGTTGCAGCAAGTTTCCAAGCACCTGAATTATTCACTATTGCTCAAGATTTGACTAAAATGCAAATTGAGGTAAGTGTCTCAGAAGCAGATATTGGTAGAGTAGAAGAAGGTCAAGATGTAACCTATACGCTAGATGGCTATCCTGATAGCACATTTACAGGAAAGGTAACTCAAGTTAGATTATCACCAACAACAGAATCAAATGTTGTTACATACACAGTAATCGTTGACGTAAATAATGAAGACTTAAAATTAAAACCTGGTATGACTGCAAACGTATCAATTATTACAGATAAGAGTGAAAATGTATTATGTGTTCCTAATATGGCTTTAAAATTTACACCAGACATCAACGGACCTAAATATAAAAATCAAGGAATATGGATCCTTGAAAAAGGTAAAGCTAAAAGAATTGAAATAAAAACAGGTGCATATGATGACTCTTCAACTGAAATTATTTCAGACAAAATTCAAGAAGGAACTGATGTAATTATTTCAATAAAAAGTAAAAAATCTAAACAAAATAATAGAAGAAATCCCGTTCCAAGGTTATAAAAAATGAACTTAATAGAAGTAAAAAATGCAATAAAAACATACCAAACAGGAGAAGACAGCTTCAACGCATTGAATGATGTCTCATTATCAATTGAACAAGGTGAATTTGTAGCTATTATGGGAGCTTCAGGTTCTGGCAAATCAACATTTATGAATATGTTGGGAACGCTTGATAAACCAAATTCAGGAAGTTATTACCTTGATGGGATTGATATGCTCTCATTAGACACGGATAATCTTGCAATGATAAGAAACGAAAAAATGGGATTCGTATTTCAAGGTTTTAACTTAATCTCAAGAACAACAGCTCTTGAAAATGTCGAACTTCCAATGATATACAAAGGAATTCCGGAAGAAGAACGAATTATAAGAGCAAAAAAAGCACTAAAAATTGTAGGACTAGAACAAAGAGAAGACCATATGCCAAACCAAATGTCAGGAGGTCAACAACAAAGAGTTGCAATAGCTCGAGCAATAGTCAATGACCCACCCCTAATACTTGCTGACGAACCTACAGGAAACTTAGATACCAAAACAAGTATTGAGGTTATGGAATTTTTCGTAAATCTTAATAAAGAAATGGGCAAAACAATAGTACTTGTAACACACGAGCCCGATATAGCACAATATTGCAAACGAGTTGTTAAATTCAAAGACGGCAATATTATTTCTGATGAAATAAATAAAAACACAACAATTCCATATTAAAAAAAGGACAAAAATGATAGATTTCAAATCAACACTAAAAATGGCGGTAGTATCGCTAAAAATAAATAAAATGCGTTCAATGCTTACAAGTCTTGGAATTATCATAGGTGTAAGTGCTGTAATTATTATGCTTGCAGTAGGTACAGGTGCAAGAGAAAAAGTTCAAAAAGATATGGAATCAATGGGCAGTAACCTACTTACAATTCGTTCAGCATCTGCAAAAGCCGGTGGTGTTAGGATGGGGATGGGTACTCGACCAACTCTTACAATCAAAGACGCAGAAGCTATCAAAAAAAATGCAAGAGGAATTTCTGCTGTATCGTCAGTAAGCACTGAATCAAAACAGCTAACTTACGGGAATCAAAACTGGGCATCTACAGTCTATGGTATTAATCCGGAATATTTTTATATAAAAAATTATGAAATCGACATGGGCAGAGGATTTACACCTGAAGATATAAAAAATTCTGCAAAAGTAGCAGTAATAGGCGCAACTGTCGCATCAGAACTTTTTGGAGATCTTGATCCAAGAGATAGAATTATGAGAGTTGGAGGAATTCCCTTTAAAGTAATCGGAACTCTTAAATCAAAAGGCAGTATGGGACCTATGGATCAAGACGATTTAATATTCATACCAATTACAACTGCTCAGAAAAAAGTTTTTGGAACAACATTTCCTGGAACAGTATCAATGATTGTAGTAAAAGGCTCTGACCCAGATGACGTTTCATTAGCAGAACAAGATATAGAAGAATTATTGATTGCAAGGCACAGAATTGGGAAAAATCAAGAAAATGATTTTGAAATAAGAAATTCTGCAGAGTTCCAAGAAAAAATGAAATCAACTGTTCAAACATTTGCAATTCTTTTAGCCTCAATCGCATCAGTTTCATTGTTAGTCGGCGGTATAGGTATTATGAATATTATGCTTGTATCTGTAACAGAAAGAACTAAAGAAATAGGTATTAGAATGGCAATTGGCGCAAAACCTTCTGATATTAGAGTTCAATTTTTGATAGAATCTTTTCTACTCTCAATAATCGGGGGACTAATTGGTGTAGCTGTCGGAATTTTAGGAGCCGAACTCGTACAATTATCAGGAGTAATGAGCGTATCAATTTCCCTATTTTCTATAATCTTATCATTAGGATTTTCAGGGGCAATAGGAGTATTATTCGGCTATTACCCCGCTTACAAAGCTTCTTTGCTAAACCCTATTGATGCTCTAAGATATGAATAAAATTAATACATTGTCTTAAAAAAATTAGGGTCACTTAAAGCTTTAGCAGTACAAGCAATTCCATTTATTCTTTCATTAGAATTTTTAGAACAATATTTATCCATATCTGTATATGTAGTACCATCCATACCCATAGGCAACAATTTGCCGTTTTGAGTAATCTCAAATGTAAACAAATCTCTTCCCCAAACATTAGGTTTTTTATTAGGACCATTTACATCTATTGTGATAAATATTCTATAAGGTTCTTTATTAGGATTTTCTATTAATACCAAAGCACCATCAGACAATAAAAACTGCCCATCATCAAAAATATCTGTTTTAACACTTTGAGATTTACTATACGTTTTATAATTATCAAAAACTTTATAATTAAGATTTATATCACCATCTTCATTACTACCAGAAATAATACCAGCATTTTTTTCTGATTTAAGAGTATTAAAATATTTACTATATTCAGGTGCAAAAGTTCTAGCAGGATAATTTATTGGGCAAACATCTTCACCAATGTCTGATTTCATAAATTCCAAAGCTTGAGATATTTCAGAATAACCTTTATTCAAAGCAGATTGTAGTTCTTTGTTTTGAGAATTATTGATTAATGCAGGCATTGTCAATGCGGCAACAACTCCAATTATACCAAGAGTAATTAAAACCTCCGCAAGTGTAAAAGCCTGATAGGAGCTTAAACTACGCCCCCCCCCCGCGTTTTAAAATTTAACAAATTTTTCATACTTATTGCTCCTTTCCATAGATTTTTTATTTATTATAAATTATTTTATTTAATATTTCAACTTAGAGAGCTTCTAACGCTGCAATTTTCATATCCTTAAAATCTGGCGTATTGCCAAACCATATTTCCTGAGCTGCTACTGCTTGATAAATAAACATATCAAGTCCTGTAATAGTTCTTAAATTTAATTTTTCTGCAGCTCTTATCAATACTGTTTTTTTCGGATTATAAATAACATCATATACTACAGCATCACGATTTAGTGATTCTAATGCATAAGTTTCTACAGGCATCATATCTCCTGCCTTACCCAACATTCCTATAGGAGTTGTATTAACAAGCATTGCATATTCACCTAAATTTCTAATATTTTCAATTTGATAAACATTAAAGTTTATTGCTGGGAATTTTCTTCGTACATAATTCATCAAATCAATTGAATTTGGAATATTTCTAGTAAAAAATGCTATTTCTTGAACTCCGCATTCAGTTAAAGCAATACAAGCAGCATGAGCAGCTCCGCCTGTACCTAAAATAGCAACTTTTTTACCTCTCAAATCAATATCTTTAGGAATAGCTCTTCTAAAGCCTATAACATCTGTATTGTAAGCCTTCAATGATTTATCAGCTTCAACATAGACAGTATTTACTGCACGTGCTAAATCCGCATAATTATCAACTTCGTTTACAAACAATGAAATAGGTAATTTCAATGGAATAGTCACATTAAACCCTTTATATCCATTACCTTTTAACCATTTAATTCTGTCTACAAGATTATCTGGAGGGGTTTCCAAAATATCATATGTTGCATTTACTCCTAAGCTTTTAAAACCTGCTTCATGGATTACTTTAGACAAAGAATGCCCTAAAGGATAACCAATAAGAGCAAATTTATTCTCTCTGTTATCTTTTATTTCTGGTCTAGAAACTGTTTGATTTATAGGACTACTATTATATTTTGGGGATTCTTGAATTTTTGAAGGTCCAAAAATATAAGAAGGAACTTCTGTTTTTACTGTTTCAGGCTGCATTCCCATATATAGTTGCTGCTGAGGAATAGTATTTTCTTGTGATGCCAATTGATCTTGAATCGTACGCTGAACATATTGAGGTTCTGCCTGAGCCTGTTGTTGAGTTTCTTGAGACACTGTTTGTTCTGTATTTGAATAAGTCGCAGATGGTTCAGATACAGGGGAAGATGTCCCTTGAGCTTTCAATTCTTCGACTGTTATTCCTAACTTTTTAGCTTTCTTAGCTAGATATCTCTCATACAATTCAGGATTCATTTTTTACCCTCTCAAAACTTAATATTATTCATTTATATTTTCAGAATCTTCATTTAATTCTTTTTTATAATGACACTTCAAGCTAGAACATGCAATAACATTACCTTTTTTTAATATCTTTTTAACAAGTAGTGATCCGCATTCTGGGCAAGTCTCTCCAGTAGGTTCATTCCATAAAGTAAAATCACATTCCGGATATTTATCGCAGCCATAAAATATGGTTCCCCGTTTTGATTTTCTTTCAACAATTGTTCCTTTTCCGCATTTAGGACAGGTTACACCTGTTGATTTTCTATATGGTTTTCTATGTTTGCAATTTTCATTTGTGCATTCCATATATTTTCCATACGGACCTGTCTTAAATATCATATCAGAACCGCATTTTTCACATTTTTCTTCACAAACTTCAGGCTCATTAGATTGTTCATTCAAACTTTCTTCTGATAATGCATTCAAAGACATCATAGTTTTGCAATCAGGAAATCCTAAACAACCCAAGAATTGTGAACCATTTTTACCAATTCTCAATACCATTGGTTTACCGCAATTTGGACATTTTATTTTACTTTCAATTTTTACGCGTTCACCAGTTTGAAGCGCCTTATTTACCTCTTTGATAAACGGTTCATAAAAATTTTCCAAAACATCATTCCAAACAGCTTTTTTCTCTGCGATTTGGTCTAATTTAGTTTCCATGCCCGCAGTGAACTTATAATCCATAATATCAGCAAACTGCGCTACTAATTGTTTAGAAACAGTTCTTCCTAAAAGAGTTGGATGAAGAGCTTTATCTTTCTTTTCTACATATTTACGAGTTTGAATAACCGTAATAATTGTCGCATAAGTAGACGGACGACCAATTCCATATTCTTCCAAAGCTTTTACAAGTGATGCTTCATTGTATCTTGGAGGAGGTTGAGTAAAATGCTGTTTTGGATCAACTTTAACACATTTAACTTTATCACCTTCATTCAAATCAGGAATTTTTGCATCTGCTTCTTGTTCGTCTTCATCAGCATCATTATAAACTTTCAAAAAGCCGTCGAAAGTCACCTTACTTGTACCAGCTTTTAATGTATAATCACCTGCAGTAATTTCAACCGTTTTATTAGCAACATCAGCAGGAGTCATTTGAGATGACATAAATTTTTCCCAAATCAATTTATACAATTTATACTGATCATTATCCAAGTATTTTTTTATACTTTCAGGAGTTCTTTCAGGATAAGATGGTCTGATAGCTTCGTGAGCGTCTTGAACATTTTGTTTGCCTTTTACATAAATATTTGGTTTTTCAGGATAATATTTATCACCATAATTAGCAACAATAAAATCTTTAGCCATACTTTGAGCATCATCTGATACCCTTACACTATCAGTTCTCATATAAGTAATCAAACCAACAGGAGTTCCATCAATTTCTATACCTTCATATAACTTTTGAGCAACCTGCATTGTCTTTTGAACCCCGAAACCAAGTTTTGAACTTGCAGCACGTTGCATTGTAGATGTTATAAAAGGAGCAGTTGGTTTTCTTTTGGTAGATTTTTTAGTTACCTTTGTAATATCCAATTCTGAAGGATAATTTTTCAAGAAATCTACAATTTTTTGAGCTTCATCTTTATTTTTAATATTTTTATCAACAGCTTTTCCTTTAATTTTAGAAAGTTCTGCTTCAAAAGATTTTCCGTCTTTATCCAATATTGTATGAATAGACCAATATTCCTGAGGGACAAATGCTTCTATTTCTTCTTCTCTTTCACAAATCATACGCAAAGCAACAGATTGCACTCTCCCTGCAGATAATTTTCTGTTCCCAATCTGCTTCCACAAAACAGGACTTAACTTATAACCCACAAGTTTATCCAAAATTTGTCTTGTCTGCTGAGCTTTCACCATATCCATATCAATTCCGCGAGGATTTTCAACAGAATGCTTTACTGCTTTTGGAGTAATTTCATTAAACACAATTCTTAAAATTTTATCATCAGGCACTTTTAAAATTTGTCTTACATGCCATGCAATAGCTTCTCCCTCACGGTCAGGGTCGGATGCAAGATAAACTTTATCAACTTTTTTAGCCAAATCATTTAATTTTTTAACAACTGCCTGTTTTCCTGGAATAACTTCAAACTTTGGTTCAAAATGATTTTTTATATCAAACCCTAAATTCTCAGTAGAAGGATCTTTTTCAGGCAAATTTCTTACATGACCAAAACTTGCCTCTATTTGGTAACTATCCCCTAAAATCTTTCTTATTGTCTTAGATTTAGCAGGAGACTCAACTATTACTAATGATTTTTCTTTTTTATTTTCAGTCGCTTTTGCTGCCATTATTTATACCACCTATACATAAAATACCCATAAAAATTATGAGCAATTAACAGGATTTACTCTCTTATATCTGTCCCCGTCGACTTGTTTAATTATCCCTTTAAGCTCCATCATTGTCAAGTACATCAACAAATTATCTATACTTAATTTAGTATACGATTGAATTTCATCAACACATTTTTCTTCTATTTCAAGAGCTTCATATATTAATTTTTCATCTTCGCTTAATTCTGGCAAATCAAATAAACTTTTCTGTTCTATTTTAATTTCCCAGCCTAATGCCTCTAAAATATCATCTGCACAAGTAACTAATGTTGCACCGTTTTTCAATAACTTATAAATCCCTTGAGTATTAGGATTTGTAATCAATCCTGGAATACACATCAATTCTCGACCTTGTTCCAATGTTAAATTAGAAGTAATCAAAGCTCCACTTTTTAATGATGCCTCAGCCACAAGCGTACCATAAGACAACCCAGACACAATTCTGTTTCTTTGAGGAAATCTAAATTTTAAAGGTTCAAATGTCGGATAATACTCTGTAACAACAGCACCACAACCATTTTCAATACTTTTATACAAATCTTTGTTCGCTGCAGGATAAGTAAAATCAAAGCCGCTTGCAATTACTCCTATTGTCTTTAATCCATTATCTAAAGCCGCAATATGAGCTGTCGTATCAATTCCTGATGCCAAACCTGACACAATACAAATATCAGTATTTTGAAACTCACCAATAATCTGTCTTAATGCTTCTTTTGCGTAAGATGTTGCTTTCCTTGAGCCAACAACAGCTAAAGTTTTATTCAAATTACAAGAAAACAAATCACCTTTGTAATACAAAACAGATGGAGGATTTTCAATATTCCTCAACATTTGTGGATAATTTTCATCGTCAAATGTCAAATACTTAATTCCACGATTTACAACTTCTTCAAATGTTTTATCAACATTTATTTTATCTCTGAGGCGTAAAAATTTTTCAGCCTTTTTTACACTTAAGCCATCAATGTCTGAAAATTTATCAGCATTAAATGCTTCCTCAATATCGCCAAAATAATTGTACAGCCTTTGAATAAAAGAGCTGTCAATTTCTTCTATTGATGAAAAAGCTATCCAATACTTACCTTTAGTCATTTTGTTTTTTCTTAATTCTGCCAATTAATTCTTTAATTTTATCAACTTCTTCTTTTGGAATATCAAGATTAATATAATCTTCAAAATACTCAATTGCATCATCATAATCTCCACGAGCAAAGAATAAAATTCCAACTTTTTTATACGCAGGGGAGAATGAATCATTATGAGCTATAGCTTTTAGAAAATTAGAAAGAGCTTTATCTATTTCATCATTAGCTTCATAAGCTTCTCCTAAATAGTAATATATCCAAGGATTTTCACTTTTATATTCAAGAACATTTTCAAAATTTTCTATTGCACTGGCATAATTACCTAATTCAAAATGTACTCTGCCTAAATCATAATAAACATCAAAATTATCAGGCTGTTTTTCTAATATATTTTCTAATTCATCAATAGCTAAATCTAGTCTAGCATCTTCCATATAAAATCTAGCTAAATAATGACGCAATACAAGATTATCAGGGATTTCATGAATACCTCTTAAAACAAGATCAATTCCTTTACCCATATCTCTATCACGATAATATATATCAGATAAATTAATATATACTTGAGGTAATTTAGGATTTAATTCCAAAGCCTTTAAATAATTTTTTTCTGCTTTATCATAATCTTTCAAATTTGCATAACAAAGAGCAATATTATTATATAATTCCGCATTATCAGCACAAGTTTCCAATACTGAACTAAATGCATCTATAGCTTTTTGATATTCTCCTTTTTGGTATAATTCTATTGCTTTATCAACTTTTTCTTTTTCACTCATTTTTATAATCCTAATCCTATACCACCATTACTATCACTATTATCGCCGGAACCAATATTTTTTATAACAGTTCTTGTATTACCGTCGGCATGGAAATTCTTTGGTTTCATTGTCATTTTAATTTTATCTGCATAAATTGTTCTTACTCCCTGAGTAATACTTGAACGACCTGTAAAATATGCCTCATTTGGCTTACCTTCTTTGTTAGGATACAAAGTAAGTTTAGGCCCTACTGCATAATAGTCTTGATACCAAACTCGAACATTTCCTGAGGCATTAAATATATTTTTATCTTGTGCATATTCCTGTCTGTTTGATTTCAATACCAAAGTAGCACCATCATCCATTATTGCTTTAGATGTCGTATTACCAGTTGCCGTCAAAACTTTTGTACCAGCATTATAGTAAAATCTATCAGCATAAGAATCATTACTTTGCTGTTTAATTCTAGCATTACCGATAAGTTCAATATCTTTCAAATCACCATTTTTATCAGTTTTAACTTTTGCTTTGTCTGAAAAAGTATCCAAATCTTTATACTTAATTGTTACAGCACCAGTCGCAGTCATAATACCTGTTTTAGTATCATATTCCTGTTCATCAGCATTTATAACAACAATAGGAGTCTTACCATCAAATACAGTAGATTGAGTATCGCCTTGAGCTTTTACAACTTTTGTAATCAAAGACATCTTTAATATATTTGCTTTTACTTCTCTTTTTTTATTCTTTTTAACCTCATATGCATAAGGTTTGTTATAAAAAGTTGCAGTATCTAACTTTTGGTTCTCATCCATACTTACATCAGCAGAATCTCCAACAACATGCATATCGTCTACTGATACTTTTACATCACCCTCAAATTTCAGTTTATTATCCTGTTCACTGTAACTTTGAGTTTTTGATTCAATGATAAGATCAGAAGCTTGAACTATCAAGCCTGTTGCAAATAATGCTATCACTAATGTTAATAATACTTTTTTCACTTAATCTCCTTATCGCTGTATACTTTAGATACCGTATTTCCAATAATTTTAAATGTATTATAATCAGGACTTATTTCAACTTTTTTCGCAGTCGCTAATAAGTCACTTTTTCTTGTAATCCTTACATTCCCTTGGGCAACAATCGGAACATCTTTTCCTGTCCATACTAATTTATTAGCCCTCAATGTTGTTAAATCTTTTAGAACAATAAAAGTATCTTCATACAATATTATTTGTTCTTTTTTTTCGTTATAAGTACCTTTTGAAGATTCAAAACTCATAGATACTTCGTTATTTTCATCATAAAAATTTCCGATAACATTATTGAGCATGGCAACGCCGTTTTTGCTGTCATAATTACCGGTTTCACCATAAATCTCCCAATATTTTTTTTCATCTTTAGTTTCGGTAAGAATAATACCGTTAATCAAAGCTTCCTGCCTATCTTGATCAGTTTGCAATTGGCTACGATTAAAGTTGTGAGTAATTACACCTGCAGATATAAATGCCCAAGCCAAAAGACCGACAATTGCGGCAAAAGCTCCAATATATGCTTTTTGTTTCCTCGATAGTTTTCTTAAATCCATATACAGAATTTTAACACGAAAACATTCTTAAAACTAAAACTTTAACTTATATGAATTACCAAGGATAATCATCTTTAATTTCCCAACCGTCTTTCATAATTAAAGCAGCACATCCATAACCATATCCTGTATAATCTGATTTACAAGTAGCGCAACCACTTGTAGTTAGCTGATCCCTAGTTAATTCATTATGAATAGCTCCGTTTCCACACTGATCATTAGTTCCTGGAACAACTTTGCCTCTAGACTGTTCTGAAAAAGGGAAAATCGAAAAAACAAAAACATCACGACCAAAACGATTTGGGCCTCTATCACCATTTATATCTATACTTATTTGCAAATGGGTTTTCCTTAGATTTGCAGAAGTCCCAACCAAACTTGTGAATTTTATTATCATACCATCAGGTAATATATAATCAGAACAAATATCAAATCCATATATATTACTTTTATCTAAAGCTAACCATTTTATTTTGCTTGTATTCATTTTATTAACACCTTTTAAATAAGGAATAATATAGATTTGAGCAAAACTTTCAGGGGTTGATACACCTTGCCAATCCCAAGTTTCAACATCTCCATTTTCTAAAACAGACCTTTCATAAGCCTGATTTAATATAGAATACGCTTTTTTTAATTGAGCAATAGTTTGTTTTTTCTGATAATTAGCTATCAATGCTGGCATTGTCAATGCTACAACTACTCCAATTATCCCAAGAGTTATTAATACCTCTGCTAATGTAAAAGCTTTTTTATTATCACAGTGATGTATCATATCACTATAATAACATCTTTTAAATTCTTTTTCAAGACCTCGAAAACCTTGTGGAGCAAGCTCTAAATTGCCCCCCCCCCGACAAGTACGCAAGCAAGCAAATCAACATAATTATTATTTAATTTGCATGATTTTTTTGCCAGCTCTTTTAAAAATCTTTTCATAACTAGCTCCCTTATTAAATTCTTACATTCATATTTTATCAAATTTTAAATACATTTGCAATAAATAACTTAATATTTTAAGCATTTTTGCTTATTTTGTTTTATAATTTTTCTATACGTAGGGATAGACTTGAAAAGGGAAAGAGGTTTTATATGGCTTTAAGATATGATGCTGGTGAAGTTATTACCGCAATGGTGACTCCATTCAATTCAAAAAGAGAAATCGATTACAATAAAGCTGAAGAACTTGCAAAATACTTAATTTCTCATGGCAGTGATGCTCTTTTAGTTGCAGGAACAACAGGTGAAGGACCAACATTGACTCATGAAGAAGAATTTGAGCTGTTAAGCACTATTAAAAGAGCTGTTGCAAATAAGGCAAAAGTAATTATGAATGCAGGATCTAACTGTACAGATACTGCAATCATGGCTGCTAAATGGGCGCAAAAAGAAGATGTCGATGCAATTCTTTCAGTTGTACCATATTATAACAAACCTTCTCAAAAAGGCATGATCGAACATTTTTCCGCAATCGCAGAAAGTGTTGATTTACCGATAATAATTTATAATATCCCTGGAAGAACAGGGGTTAATATGTTACCTGAAACAGTTGCAACATTAGCAGAAAAATATCAAAATATAGTCGCTATCAAACAAAGTTTCCCTGATATGGATATGATTACAGAGTTAAAATTATGTTGTCCAGATGATTTTACAATATACTCTGGAGATGACAGTTTAACACTTCCAATGATGTCATTAGGTGCAAGAGGAGTTGTATCTGTTGCCTCTCATATCTTTGGATCAGAATTAAAATCTATGATTAGAAATTATAAAACAGGAGAATTTTTAGCTGCCGTAAATATGCACAAAAAATTATATCCAATATTCAAAAAATTATTTATGGCTCCAAACCCTGTACCTGTAAAAGCTGCATTAGCTCATAAAGGATTAATAGAAGATTATGTAAGACGTCCGCTAGTAGAGCTTACATCTATCGAAAAATCAGATTTATTTATGGTAATTGATGAAATCAATAATGATTAGCCCAATTAACCTATAAAAAAATTCTGATATTTATTAAAATATTAATTTAAAATTACAACTAAAAACAAAATATCTAGAAAGTTAAGAGGATAAAAAAGTGAAAAACAAAATTTTAATGTTCTGGTTTATCGTTGGAGTAATCATCGTATCAATAGCTCTAATTGTAATAAAACCAACAAAATTAGGACTAGACTTAGTTGGCGGTTCTAGATTAATACTTGAAGCCGAAACAACTGATTCTATTGCAAAAATAACACCAGATGTTATGAGCAGACTACAATTTGCTATTGAACAACGTGTAAACAAACTTGGGGTTGCTGAAACTGTTGTTCAACAAGTAGGCGAAAAAAGATTATTAATTGAAATTCCTAACGTAACCGATTTGAAAGAAGCAAAAGCTTTTATCGGTGAAACTGCTCAATTGGAATTCAAAAAAGAAGGAAAAGCTGCTGACGGATCTCCTATTTGGGTATCTACAGGCTTGACAGGTAGAGATTTAGCAAAATCAACATTAAGTACTGATTCAACAGGTCAATGGGTTGTATCATTAGAATTTAATGCAGAAGGTTCTAAAAAATTTGCAGATTTAACTAAAGCATTAGTTGGTCAACAAATGGCTATTTTCTTTGACGGAGAATTACAATCAGCACCTCGTGTAAACGAAGCTATTTACGGCGGTAAAGCTCAAATTTCAGGCGGAGATAGCGGATTTGCTTATGACGAAGCAGAAAGAATGGTAAATTTATTAAATGCAGGTGCATTACCTGTTCCAGCTAAAATTGTTGAAGAAAACACAGTAGGTCCTACATTAGGCGCAGATAGTATTGCGAAATCTAAAAAAGCAGGTATCATTGGACTTTCTGCTGTTATGATATTTATGATAGCTTTCTATCATTTACCTGGTCTAATCGCAGACATCGCATTAGTTATTTACAGTTTAATCTTATTTGCATTATTCAAAACAATCCCTGTAACACTAACACTTGCAGGTATAGCAGGTTTTATCCTGTCTATAGGTATGGCTGTAGATGCTAATATTCTTATTTTTGAAAGAACAAAAGAAGAATTGCGAGCTGGTAGAAATTTATTTACAGCAATCAATTCAGGCTTTGATAGAGCATTCACAAGTATTTTCGATTCAAATATGACTACAATTATCACTTGTACAATTCTTTATTTGTTAGGTACAAGTGTTGTTAAAGGCTTTGCCCTTACTCTTGCACTAGGTGTAATTGTATCTATGTTCAGTGCAATTACTGTTACTAAAAACTTCATGCACTTAATCTTCGGAACTGGAGAATTAAAACACCCTGCATTATTCGGATTAAGAAAAGATGAAATAGGACAAAGCTACGAAGCAACAGAAACAAAACGTGAGAAAGCTCGTTTTGGTATCTTAGATTAATAAAACATGGAACGAAATAAATTAAGAAAGGCAATATAATGATAAATACAGGAAAGAAAAATTTAGTTCATGTTGTAAAATACAGATGGTGGTGGATGCTTTTAACTACAATTTTGTTAGTTCCAGGGATTATCGCAATGATTTATTCATCTGTAACTTACTCAAATCATGCTCCTATGAAAGTAGGAATTGATTATACAGGCGGAACTATTTTACAATACGGACTTGAACAAAAATTAGAAAACAGTGACGTTGCAAAAACTCGTGATACATTAGAAAAAGCAGGAATTGAAAATCCTTACATTCAAATTTTGAACGTTAACAACGATCAGCAAAAAAATACTAAATCAAATATTAATTCTATAATTTCAATCAGAACTAAGTTTATTGATAAAGATTCTGCAGATCAAGATAAAATTACAGAACAATTAAAAACAGAATACAAAAATCCAGAGTTAATCTCTGTAAGTTCTGTAGGTCCTACAATGGGTAAAGAATTATTCAAAAACTCATTAATCGCAGTAACTTTAGCATTCTTAGGAATTGTAGCATACCTATCATTCAGATTTAGATTTGATTATGCACTAGCAGCAATTTTAGGTGTATTGCACGACGTTATCTTTGTATGTGGTGTATTCTCAATATTAGGTCTATTATACAACGTTCAAATTGACGGTTTGTTTATTACAGCAGTATTAACAGTTATCGGCTTCTCTGTACACGATACAATAGTTGTATTTGACAGAATTAGAGAAAACTTAAGATATTATTCAAAGAAAATGTCTTTTGGAGAAATTGTTGATGCTTCAGTAAATCAGACTTTAACAAGAAGTATAAA
>CALVEU010000015.1 GCA_944326635.1 Candidatus Gastranaerophilales bacterium
TAGACGTAAACACGCTTATTATTATAATGAATTATTTAAAGATTGTGCTGATGTTCAAACTCCTAAGGAATTAGATAACACATATTGTGTATATCACCAATATACAGTAAAAATTCCTAACCGAGATGAAGTTCATAAAATGCTTCAAGAAAGAGGAATTGGAGCAATGCTTTATTATCCTATTCCTTTACATCTACAAAAAGTTCATGAATACTTGGGTGTAGGAAAAGGTTCATTACCTGTCTCTGAAAAGAATACTGAAATGGTAATTTCTTTACCTATGTTCCCAGAACTAACAGAAGAAGAACAAAGAACTGTAGCTTCTACATTGATTGATTGTATTGAAAAATCAAAATCTAAAGTTACTGTGTAGTTTTTTGATTAATTAAATAAAAAAAAGACGATGCTTTAATTTTTAAGTATCGTCTTTTTTATGATATTAAGTGTAATTTATTTCCGACTTCAGGACTGAAGATGTTTTGCCCTAATCCGACCATATTGCCAAATTGTGCATCCAATTGACTGCTTATTGGGACAGTCGTCCTTTGAGCGGTAAGACCAAGGAAAGCTATATTATTATTGGTCTTATTCGTTCTGAAACTGTTATAATCGGTGTTTGGTAAAGTTATCGGATTGCTACTAATCCCAGAACCATCCATGCCCATTCCGTATATGTCAGTATTTGCTGCTATTTTTCCTATTTTTAATTCGTCACCTGCAGCCATGTTTTACCTCGTGTTTCTTAAGCAAATAAATTTAATGTTCTTGTTACTTCTTCACAAAAGCCGTTTTTATAAGTGTACTCTGTTGGTGGTTCTCCATTAACTTGACCAACGTATCCAGCTGTTGGTTGTTGCCACAATCCTAAACTTCTGGTGTTTGCAAATGGATTTTCACCGTCAACAGAACTTATAGAATGCCGACTAATGTCTGTATATAATTTTACTGCTTCTACCGGGAATGTTTTTTCGCGGTATACTGCATCTACTTTGCCTATAGCTGTCATGATATATTTCCTATTAGATATGTTATATATATATAAAGTATATAATTTATAAAAAATTGCCTTTTTGTTTTAATATCCCTTAATATTAATTAACATATCTTAGCGGAATATCTATACCCAGAAAAAATAAAAAAATAACATAATATTAAGTTTTGTAAAGTGTAAATTCTACACTATATGAGCTTTTTCAGAATTCAAAAAATTTTATTAATCCGTTCTATTGACATTTAAAATCTTATATGTAATAATAATTACATAAGATTTAAGTGTAGTCGAAACACTAAATATAAATAGATTCATTAACCCCAAAAACATATAAACTCCTAAATAATAAACACTAAAAGAGACCATTAGGATGCAGAAAACGACCCACTCAGTAATGAGTGGTTTTTTTTATTATATTTTATAATTTATTTTATGTTTTGCAAATAGAGTATTAAAGAAGGATTTATTAGTCTTGATATCTTGAATAGTCAACTCCATAGGTAAATCTGTATTGAGATTTAATTTTTCAGTTTGATAATTTATTGGTTTAAATTTATATTTTAAATGAAAGGGGGTTGCTTTAGAAAGAGAAAATATTTGAATTTTTTGCAGATTATTTTCTATCATATCAATAATACTAATAAGGCGCATTATTTCTCCTAAGCCTGTATGCTTATTATTATTTAGAAGTACGTTCATATTACAGCCATTGAAAGTGTTCCCTTGAATTTTGAAACAGTTTATGCCAACAAGGTTATTTTTGTTATTAATTAAAATTGTTTTGAATTTATTATTTTCTTTAATAGTAGAAACAAATATTGGTTCATGTTTATTATTAAATGTATTAAGGGAAGTTACCAGTTTGTATTTCCCAAAATTTTTTAATTGTATAGAGTTGTTGATTATTATCATTTTAAGTGTTTTATTAGTATTCAATTCTTCTTCTTATTATTATAAGATTCCTTGTATGGTTTTCTTCAAGGGGTAAGTCGTATTTTATTATATCGATTATTTTTGAATTAAATTTCTTTAAAATTGATTGTGCTTCTTTTATTTCTTCTTCTGTACGGATTGATTTGTATGCAATAAAGTATCCATTTTTATTTAAAAGAGGCATTGCATAACCAGTGATAACCTTTAGCGGAGCTACAGCTCTTGAGGTTATAATGTCAAATTTATTTTTAATATTTTCGGCTCTATCACAAATAGTATGAAGATTTTGGACATTAAGTTCTGATTTTATATTTTCAATAGCGTTAATTTTTTTTCTAATACTGTCTAATCCGTATACTTCAATATTTGGGTATGCTAAAGCTATAGGAACTGATGGGAAACCTCCGCCTGTACCTATATCTAATAATGTTTTTGTATTAATAGTATTGTACTTTTCAAAGAATTTTTCAATTGAAAGGCTGTCAAATATGTGTTTTTCCCATAAAAATTTTTCATCGTTTTTTGATATTAAGTTTAACTTTGCATTTTGGTTTAAAAAAGTTTTTATATATTCATTAAAAAATTCTTTTTCTTTCATTGTATTCCTAATTTCTTTATGTCATTTATACGCATTTCAATTTTAGTTATATTATCTTTCGTAAAATTATTTAATGCAAGAGTGTGTGCTTTTTTATAGTATTTAAGAGCATTTGTATAATCTTTTTTATTATAATAATAATCTCCTATAGCTACATTTGTTGAAGTTATGTAAAAAGGTTCATTTAATTCAATAGCACAGGCTTTTGCTTTTGTTAAATATTCATAACTTTTTTCAATATTTTTGAAAGAATGGATTTCAGCAAGTTTCATTGACGAAATATAAATCCCGTTATAATTTTTTGTTGATTCATCCAGTCTTAGACTTTCTTGTAAGTATTTAATAGATAAATTTGTTTTCCCATTTTCATCAAAAATTGTTGCAAGATTAGTTAAAGATGATGATAAATAAGCATTAATCGTTGGATCTTGAGATGTTTCAACACATTTTTTGTAATATTTAACAGCATTTTCAATATCACCTTCTTCGTCGCAATTAAGAGCGTATTTGAAATAAAGTTCAGCAAGAACATTTTTTTCAATTCCAGTTATTGATTGAGGAAGAATATTTTTAATATTTTTGCCTGTAATACTAGCTAATAAAAGTTCTACTTTTGCTTTTAAATTTGGAGAAATATCTTCAGATAATATTTCTTTAAGGATTTTTTCTGCTCTGTCACGTTTAAATGTAATATAATATATGTTTGCTATTTCATATTTACATTCATTTATTTTTTCTGTATCTCCTGTTGAGAAATAGAATTCAACAGCTAATTCAAAATATTTAAGCGAATTGAACCAGTCAGAGAGTTTATTAAAATTTTGAGCTAATTTAGTGTATATTTTGGGTAAAAAAGTATAATAATCATCGTCATTGTTCATTGTGAGTGCTTTTTGATAAATCATTATAACTTTTTTATAGTTGAAGTTTTGTTCTTCTTGTCTTGCTAGGTTAATTAAATTAACAAGTGAAAGATTTTTGATTTCTTCCAGCGTTTTGTTGTTTTGGTCAGAAATATCTACAAATTTGTTTATAGAATTGGCAATTTTATTCATTATTTCAATTTCATTTTCTTCTGAGTCAAAGACAAATGAAATATTTTTAATTTTTTCATCTTTTTGTTGTTTAGTTTGTGGTATTGGTTTAGGTATTTGTGGTTTAATAATTTGATTAGTTTGAATTTCTTGAATTGTTTTTTGAGGTAAAATAGGTTTTTTAGGAATAAACAATTCATGATATTCAATTTCTTTACGCATAGTCTGTCTGGAGATTAGCAGATCTCTTTCAAGCGGTTTTAGTGGAAGTTGTGTGTTGTATAATTCTACACAGCTTTTGTGTATTTTTACCAAAATGTTTTCAGCGATTGAATTTTCTGCAATTGTTTTATAGTAATCTTGCAGATATATCATTGAGTTTTCTCTTGTGAGGACAAGATTATCTGTAAGAAATGCTATTTTATCAGCATCATATAAATTTAAATTTTTAAGCAAATTTATATTTACAGGGTGTCGCATAATAGTTAAAAATCTTATTAAATGACCGCTTATTGGATCAACTAATGCCAATGCTTCTCTTAGTATAAAATCGTTAAAAGATAAAAAACTTTTTGTATATCCTGATAAGAAATCAGTTAGGCTAAGTTTTCTAATTTGCATAATTTTTATCGCTAGAGTTGTATAAAAATAATAACCTCTTGAATATTTGTATAATTCATCTGATAATGGACCAATTTGTTTGATATCTTCAGATTTTAAATATTTTTCAAAGATATTTTTGTCAAGAGCATTTATAGCAATTCTTTCATAATCTGTTGAAAAATCGCCATAATCAAATTTTCTTGAAATTAATATTATTTTAATTTTATCATTTTTAGATATGTGAGATAGAAAATTTAAAATTTCTGGTTTATTATCTCTTAATACTTGTTCAAATGAGTTTATAACTATTAAAATTGTTTTTTTTATAGAATCAAAATAAGCATTAATTTTTTGTGTAAAATTTTCAGTTCTTGCTTTTGGAACTTGGATAATATTTTGAGCTGTTAATCTTTTGAAGTTGTCAAAAAATTCAAGCAAAATATCGTCAAGTATAGTAGTTTCAAAGCAGTTGTATTTTAATTTTATGACATCTTGATTTAAGAAAGAGATTGCTTGGTTTACAACATAAATTTTTCCGGTTCCCATAAATCCATTTACTAAAAGTAAATGTTTGTCAGATTTAAAAAAATCAATAATTTTTTCTATTTGATTAATATTATTTTCAATAAGAAATTGATTAATTCCAATATCTTGCTTTTGAATAATTTTTTTGTCGGCAAACTCTGTAATAAATTCCATAAAGCTATATTAATAGATTTTTTAAAATTTTGCAAATCAAATATTTTTATAGTACACTATGAATATAATAGTAAGATAAGGGGAATCATATGGAATTTTTTAGAAAACACCAGAGAGCAATAGTTGCAGTGATTGCAGTGACATTTATTGCATGGACTATTGGATTAATGATGTTACCTCTTATGGTTAAATAGGTATGAGTATAATAAAAAATATAAAAAAGGGATTTATAGTATTTTTAGTAATGCTTATTGGGAATATAGGCTTATTAGCTGATGCAAATCAACTTAAGGCTATTCAGCATAAGCAAAAAGTTACTCATGAAAAAATTAAAAGATTAAAAGTATTAGAACATTTAGAAAAAAATAAATTATATAAAAATCAACAAAAATTAGAGCAAGCTTCAAATTCTTTGCAGTATTCAAAAAATCAATATTCAAGTCTAGAAGCACAGTTAGTTCAAATGGAAAAAGATTTAGCTTCATCTGTTGCAGAATTCAATAAAGCAAATGTTGATATGAGAAAACGAATTCGTCAAGTTTATAAAAATCAAAGAACAGGTATGTTTCAATTAATTTTGACAGCGAAGGATTTGAATTCATTACTAGATGTAGTATATTTTGAAAAAATTGTATTGAAAAAAGATTATGCACGAATTTTAGCAGTAAGAGCAAAATCTCAAAGAATTGCAATGATGAAAAAAAATATTGAAGCTAAAAAAATAGCTCTTGCTCAGTCTATTCAAGAAATTAATTCTCAGCAAAAAAATATAAAATATGCAATTGCTCAAAATCAGAGTATGATTAACAAATACAAAACTGATAGAAAAACATATGAAAGAGCAGAACGAGAATTAGCAAGACAGTCTGCAAGTATTCAGAGTATGATTGCAAGAAATCGAGGTGGATCAACTATAAGAGTTTCTTCAGCAGGTTTTATGCGCCCAATCGGTGGCAGAATTACATCACCATTTGGTTGGAGAACTCATCCTATTTTTAATAGCAGAACATTCCATTCCGGAGTGGATATTGCAGGCCCTAATAGGGGAAGTATAAGAGCTTCTAATTCAGGAAAAGTTATTTACTCTGGTTGGTATGGCGGTTATGGAAAAGTTGTTATTTTAGACCATGGTGTGATAAATGGTAAGCCAACTACAACATTATATGCTCATATGTCATCAATAAGAGTAGGTCAAGGTCAATTCGTAAATAAAGGTGAAGTCGTTGGATATGAAGGTACAACTGGATATAGTACAGGTCCTCATGTACACTTTGAAGTTCGAATTAATGGAAAACCAAATAATCCGTTGAATTATATTTAAGGAAAAAGGTAAGAAGTGAAAAAGAGTTTTTTAATTACAGCATTAATATTATCAATGACTTCTCAAGCAGTTTTTTCTGCTGAGTTGATTAAAGGGCCTGAAGATTTAGAAGAGGTTTTTAGTGACAGTTTCTATGAATCTCCTATTTCTGCACCAATGCCAAAAGTAGAAATTAAGGAAGGGAGTACTGTTCCGCCTGTTAAAGGAATGCCTGTTTTTAAAAAGGTTAGAATTAAGATAACAAACAAATTAAGAGAAAAAGATTACAAAAAAAATTTGGAATTAATTGAGCAGGAAAAACAAAGACAGGCTGAAGCAGAAGCAAAAGAATTAGAAGAATTAAATAAAGAATTAAATATTAATTATAAAAAAGAAGATGTAAAACAATCAGAATCAAAAGAGAATAAAAAAACAGAAACAGCTGATATAAAAAATGAAAATTCTGAAAATACATTAGAATTGGAAGGTGGAGTAAAAGAACATGTAACATCAAATGATGTGACATTGGATGCAGATAATATTGATTATGATGATAAAACTTTTGATATCATAGCGACAGGTTCTCCAGTTTTATTCTTTCCGCCGCAAAATGTAACTATTAAAGCAAATAAAATGGTTTATAATAATGCTTCAAACATTTTAAAAGCATATGGTAAAGTTGAAGTAATTCGTGATGGGCATAGTGTTTTTGGTGATTATTTGCAAATTAATTTGAATGAAGAAAATGCATTTATGGATAATATTGAGACTAAGGCTTCAATGTTGACAGTGCGAGCAAGAAAATCTGAAATGGAAGATGACAAAATAGTTTTGTATGATGGAAAAATGTCATCTGAAGAGTCTTATATTTTAGATTTTCATACAAAAATGATTGGTGGTAACAATTTCAATAGAATGATTATTGATGATGAAGAACGTTCGTCTATTACTGATGAAGTTGGTGATACTGCTATTAATATTAAAGCTAAAGATGTAATTTTTAATGCAAAACGAGATCATGATGTTATTACATTAAAAAAGGCTCAAATAAATTATGGTGACACAAAATTATTTACTATTCCATCAATTACTGCCCATACAAATAAGAAAAGAGAATTTTTTGATGCTAATTATCCAGAATTTGGTTCTAGAGGACGTTTAGGAATGTTTTTAGGACCTGGTTTTGTATTTGATACTCCAATGCAAAACGGTTCTACATTAAAAGTAATGCCAATATTAAATAATAAAAGTGGTATTGGTTTCGGTGGAATGTTAAAATACCGTAGTGCTACAAACTATACTGATTTTGCATATGGTTCTTCTGCAGATGTTTTTATATTAAAAGGTAAACAATTTTTTGATGATAGATTGTATATGCAGTACGGTGCAAATTCATATATGGATGAATGGTGGTTCGGACCAAGAATGCCTAAATATACTGCAGAATTAATATATCATGATAGAGGGGTTATACCTTCTACTATCGGAAAAGATTTGAATTTGAACTTTAAACATCGTTTCGGTTTTGGATATATGCAAAACAATGATGTAAATAGACATGGAGAATCTATTCCTGCTGCAGATGTTGGAACTATAAGAACTAGGTATATGGCGGAGGCAGCTCAGACTTTGTTTAACTATCAAGACACTGAAAAGTTAAGGTCATTAAATTTAGCTCTTGTTTTGCAAGGTAGTGCTGCGTTATATGGGACTGGGGATACTCAATTTGTTGGAAGAATTGGTCCTAGGGTACATACTCAATATAAATATTGGATGCAAGATATTGGATTTTTTGCATCTGCATATCAAGATGGTACACCTATGCAGATGTATGATATGTATAGATATGGGCATGCAAATGTATATTTAAGAGAAGCATTACGATTAAATAAGTATTTGACTGTTGCTTGGTCTGGTACATTGACGTTGACTGGAGATTCTCCAAATGGTGAAATGTTCCAAGAGAATTCTTTTATTATAGCATTAGGACCTGATGATTTTAAAATTAATTTAGGTTATGACTGGGTGAGAAGACAAACATATTTTGCATTTGTAGTTGCTATGGATACAAAAGGGTCTTCATTAGAATTTGATCGAATGGAAATAAAAAATCCTGATAGAATCGCTAAAAGCAATCAGGAAGATGTTGAATTAAAAGTATATGATGTTGAAAATAACCCAACTGATAAAAAAGTTCAAAAGAAAATGATTTATGCAGAGGTTATTGATATAGAAGATCCTAATAAGGAACAGATATAGATGAGTGAATTGAGAAAAATTAAATCTGAGATTATTGAGTATGGGAAATTGGCTGGAATTAAAAATTTTACGCCAGGGTATTCTGGTAATTTTTCAGCGAGATTTGAGGATAAAATTTTGATAACATCATCAGGGTCTTCAAATGGCTATTTATCTGAAGATGAGTTAGTTTTAATCGATTTTAACGGGAATTTGGTTGACGGAAATAAAAAACCTTCTTCTGAAAAGATGCTTCATGTTGAGTTTTATAAGCAAAGACCAGATGTTAATTATATAATTCATGTACATGCTCCATATTTGAGTTCATTTGCGTGTTGTCATATTCCTCTAGACGAGCCTATTATGGCAGAAAATGTATTTTATTTTGGAGAAATACCATTAGCAGAATACGGATTACCATCATCAATGGATTTAGTTGAAAAAACAGCAAAATATTTTAAGGACTATGACGCTGTATTGATGGCAAATCATGGTTTTATAGTTGGTGACAAGACGATAAAAGATGCATTTTTAAAATTGGAACTTGCAGAATCATATGCTCAGGTTGTTTTTAATACAAAGATGATGGGTGGAGCAGTTTTATTTACTCAAAAAGAAGTTGATGAAATTAATTCGTTAAAAAAATAGTTGTGATATAATAGATTTAAGTAAAAGAGGAAATAAAAAGTGTCAATGTCAATAATGTTAGAAAATAAACAGGGATTAATAGCTGGAGATGGTATATTGCCAGTAGAAATGGCTCGCCATGCAAAAGAAAACGGGTTTGAGGTTGTATGTATTTCTTTAGCTAATGATAATGTAAAACAATTAAAAAAATATTGTTCAAAAGTATATTCTTGTCACCCAGGTGAAGTAAATAGAATTGAAAAAATTTTAAAAGATGAAGAAATAAAACAGGCAACTTTTTTAGGAAAAGTGCATAAAAGAGTTCTTTTGCAACTTCATAAATTTGATTCACGTGCTATTGAAATTTTAAAAGCGGCACAGAGATTGAATGATGATAAAGTAATGTTGCTAATTGTCAATGAATTTGAAAAGTTAGGTATTACTGTTTTAGATCAAACTATATTTATTAAAAATTTAATGATTCCATCAGGAGTTTTAGGAAAATTAAAGCCAACTGAAGAACAAATGGAAGATGTAAATTACGGTTTTTGGCTGGCAAAAGAAATGGGTAAAGTTGATGTTGGTCAATCAGTTGTAATCAAAGATAAAATGATTATGGCTGTAGAAGCTATAGAAGGTACTGATATGTGTATTAAACGCGGTTCAAAACTTGCAAAAAGTGGAGCTGCTGTTGTAAAAGTTGCTAAACCTTCTCAAGATAAAAGATTTGATATCCCTGCGATAGGTTTAAGAACTCTAAAAACAATGAAAAAATATAAGGCTAATTTGATTGCTGTAGAAGCTAATGAAACAATTATTGTTGACCAAGAAAAAGTAATTAAATTTGCTGATGAAAATGATATTGTAATTATGGCTGTGTAGAATGAAAAAACTTTTTATAATAACAGGTGAATACTCCGGAGATATTCATGCATCTCATGTTGTTGAAGCATTAAAAGCGATTAATCCAGATGTTGAGATTGAAGGAGTTGGGGGCGAAAATTTACGAACTGCTGGGGTAAAGTTATTTTCAGATCAAAAAAAAATGAGTGCAGTTGGTTTAAGCCCTAAAATTATAATTGATCATATAACTTTAGGAAAGCGTGTTGTTGATTATTTGATAAATGATTATAAGCCTGATTTAGTTTTATTAATCGATTATGGAGCTTTTAACCTAAGTGTTTCAAAATTTCTAAAAAGAGCTGGTATTAAAGTTTTTTATTATATTCCTCCACAAGTTTGGGCTAGTAGAAAATGGCGTATAAATACTATAAAGAAAAATATTGATGAAGTTTTATGTATTTTTCCTTTTGAAAAAGAATTATATGAAAGTTATGGAATAAAAACTCATTATTGTGGTCACCCTTTAGTTTCTCAATTACCACCTAAAGCAGATAGAGATAATTTTTTTGAGAAACATGGGTTTGATAAAAATAAAAAATTAATTTCTATTTTCCCTGGATCAAGGGAATTTGAGTTAAAATATTTAATGCAGGTTTTTATTAAAACGGCAGAAAATTTACAGGAAAAACATCCTGATTTGCAGTTTTGTTTATCTCATGCACCAAATCTTTCTGATAGAGTATATGAGAAATATTTAAAAAATTGTCCTTTTAAAGTTATTAAAGGCGAAAATCAAGCTTTATTGAGTGTTTCAGATGCTTTAATTTTAGCCTCAGGAACAGTTGCTTTAGAGGCTTGTTTATATCAAACACCTATGATTATTGCTTATAGAGGCCCTTGGTTGTTTTATTTTATATATTTAATTGTGAGATGTATTAAACGAGTATCTTTACCAAATATTATTGCAGATAAATCTATTGTTCCAGAAATTATTCAGGGTGATGTAAATGTTAATAAAATATCATATGAGATAGAAAAATTGTTGTTTGATAATACTTATAGAGCTAATAATATATCTGAATTAGGTAAAGTTAGGTCATTGTTATCTGATAAAAATTCTTCTAATGAGGTTGCTAAAATTATTTCTAATACTCTTTAAATGGTTAATAATTCTTTAGAAAAAGGCAATATTTTAGAGTTTTATACGTTAATAAATATAGGTAGCGTATGATTAATCAAGTATTGTCGACAAATACTTCGCAAAGAAGTGCATTTAGTAATTTTTCTCAACCGAAAAATGGTTATTATATAAACGCGCCTTTTAATCATGATGAAAAAAAAGAGAGCAATCATAAACTAGGTAAAACAATTGTAATATCTGGTCTAGTTGTTGGTTTTGGAACATTAGCTTTGCTAAGTGGAGGTTTTAATAAGGGGACTGTTAAATTTTTAAACAAGTGGAAACTTAAATTAGAACAAAAAATGGCTAAAAATAGTAAGTTTAAGAATTTCTACAGATTTGCTGTTGGAAAAATAGATTCTTTTATTTCAAAATCTGAAAGTATAAATAATTTTACAACTCTAAAAGATGTATTTTTTCAACGTTTAATGTGGGGAAAAGATGGAAATAGGTCTTTTACAAGAAAAATTCATGAAAGTATAACAAAATATTTTGATAGAGTAAGTAGAAAAACGGTTAATTCTTCTTATTCAAATACTTATGATAACTTTGCAGGTTTGTCAGAATATTTTGCATCAGTAAATGAAAGAGTATTGAAAAATCATAATAATGATCAAAAATATCTTAACATAATAAGTTCAATCAATAAAAGAATTACTACCGTAAATAACAATTTAGAAAAAGGTTTTGGAATCAATGTTAGAAATGAAAGATTAAAAGAAATTAAATCATCTTCAGATGGCTTATTTGAATTTTTCTGGGATGCATCTTTGAAAGATGTTCGAAACTTTAAGTCTAAAAATATGTGGCAATCATTTATTGCTGAAGATTATTTATTGCCTGCCAAACTTCAATTAGGTAATAGAGTTAGTATTCTAAGACAAGCTATTACTCATGATATTCTTGATAATTATAAAGCATCAATGAAGGCATTTGATAATATTCAAAAATTTGTAAATCCTTTAGATACTTCTACAAATGAAATACTAAATAATTTGCGTAACAACTTGTCAAGTTATAAAAAATTGTCAGGGAAAGATGAAGTTGTACAAAGAATAGAATTAAATAAGGAAATAATTAGAAATTTAAAAGATTTGAGTTCAAATTTTTCTAAAATGTCAGGGAAATTTGATTATAGTAGCGATGCCGTAAAATCAATATCTTCATATGTGGCTGAAGTTGAAGAAATAATTTCTAAAAGTTCAAAAGGCGAGTTACAAGAAATTTTAACATTGTATAAGAGTATTTTGCCTAGAAACGAATATTTAAAATTAAAATCAAAAGTTCACTCTGCGATAAAATCATTAGATAAATCAATAGATATTGAAACAGTTCAATATTTTGACAAAGCAAGAGATTTAAAACTTGGTTCAGCTCCTACTGATGTTTTGTCAATATTGGGAACAGTTGCTACAGTTGGGTATTATTTGAATAAAGCAGAAACTAATGATGATAAATATTCTGTATCTTTAAAATATGGGATTCCTGCTATTGGAGCTATTGCAACATCTTTATATTCTACAGCAAGACTCGTTTCAGGCGGAAAGGCTATGTTATTAGGTCTTTTATCTGGTTGGGTTATGAATAAAGCCGGAGTTGTAGTAGATGATGCAAGAAAAAAATATACATTAGATGTGTCATTACATAATAGAGAAATCTTAAAACCTCAATCAGATAAAGTATAACAATTATTTCCTTTTTTGTTAATATTGTAGAAAAAGGATTTAAAAATGAAAGATACAGATACTATAAGATATAAACTGGAACAAAGAGAAATTGATACATTAAGTGAATTCGCAACTAAAAGCAGGTTTTCAAAGGGTCGTAAGGTTAAAGAGGAATCTTGTTCTTTGCGTACAGATTTTCAGCGTGATAGAGATAGAATATTACATTCTAAGGCTTTTAGACGTTTGAAACATAAAACTCAAGTTTTTTTATCCCCGTTTGATGACCATTTTAGAACGCGTTTAACTCATACATTGGAAGTTTCTCAAATTGCTCGTACTATTGCAAGAGCATTAGATTTTAACGAAGATTTAGTTGAGGCAATTGCACTTGGTCATGATTTAGGTCATACCCCTTTTGGACATTGTGGTGAAGGTGTTTTAAACGAACTTGTGAATGGAGGTTTTCATCATAATATTCAAAGTGTAAGAGTTGTAGAAGTTTTAGAAAATCTTAATTTGTGTCAGGAAACCATAGATGGAATTTTGACACATACTTGGGGCTATACTCCCAAAACTCCTGAAGCTCAAATTGTTCAATTGGCTGATAAAATTGCATATATAAATCACGATATTGAAGATTCTATTCGAGCTGGAATTATAGCAGAAAGTGATTTGCCAAAAGATTGCATCGATTATTTTACATCAGTTCAAAGCCAAAGATTAAATAAAATGATAAATGAAATTGTTGTAAATTCTTTAGGAAAACCAACTGTTTCAATGAGTGAAGAAGGTTGGCATTATACAACAAAACTTCGTCAGTGGATGTTTGAAAATGTCTATGAAGATTCATCTCCTGCAAAGTTAGAAGAAAAAAAGGCAAAGAATGTAATCAGGGAATTATTTTTCTTATATTGTGATATGCTAAAACCTGTCTGTGAAGAGAATAAAATTGAGCGTATTGTAACGGATTATATATCAGGTATGACAGATCGTTATGCGGTTGAAAAGTTTAAAGAAAACTTTATCCCAAAAGGTTTGCAGTGTGGAGCAAAAGAAGATTATTTGTTTAAATTAGCTAAAATATATTAATATATTTGGATAAATACTATACAAATCCTCTCACATATGTTATAATGTATATGTGATACTTTGAGCAATATGAGGATGATTATGAAGAAGATTAATCTGGGCGGTTTTTCCCGCAAAGAAGTCTGTTCAAGGCTTTCTAATTTTAAGTTTTCTGCATACACATTGGCAGAGGTAATAATTGTAATGCTTATTATAGCTGTTGTTGTGGCTGTATCTATAGGTATTACCAAGGCAAAGTTAGATAATATTGTATCTTATACTTATTACAATGCGTATTCTTCTCTCAGAAAAATTTCAGCAGAAATGTTAGCTGATTGGGATCCGCAAGATACAGAGTATAGGCAAGTTTTAAGTGAGGCTAATATCGCTCAAGAAAATGCTTCAAATCCATTGATGCAAAAGTTCAAAAATATTAATGAGTTATTATTATCTGAGTTTGGTAAATATTTCAGCCAGCCAGCTTTTGCTTATCAACAACCTGTTTGTTATGATTATAGTGCAACATATAATATGGCAGCGTATATGGGATGTTATATCCCTTCTTCAGAAGCTCCAATTCAGAGTTTTATGACTGATTGTGCGTGGAATTATCCTGGAACTCAGAAAAAACAAAGTATGCAGCATAGTTCAACATATGCTTGTGTTTATACGAATTCTGTAAAATGTTGTAATCAGACTATTTATACAGTACAAACTGATGGAAAACTTGTTTGTGCTCGATATGGAGGATTTGATGATGGTAACTGTAATTCAGGGGGCAATTCTTGCACTAAAACCTGTTCATCTGGTTATACTTTAGATAAAACTACTTGTACATGTAAATGTACAAGATCTTGTGGCTCTGGTTATTCATTAGATTCAAGTAGTTGTACTTGTAAAAAGAATCCATGTACCAATAAGCCAAGTAGCATACCATGTGGTCAAAGTTGGGATGAAAGTACTTGTAGTTTAAAAGGAACTGCAAAAACTTGTTCAGATGGTTATAGTTTAGATAGTAGCTGTAATTGTAAATGTACAAGAACCTGCGGCTCTGGTTATTCATTAGATACTGGTAGTTGTACTTGTAAGAAAAATGCTTGTACCAATAAACCAAGTAGTATTCCTTGTGGCCAAAGTTGGGATGAAAGTACATGTAGTTTGAAAGGAACACCAAAAACCTGTTCTGATGGTTACAGCTTAAACGGAAGTTGTAATTGTGTATGTACAAGAACTTGTGGTTCTGGGTATACTTTGGATAGTGGTTCTTGTTCATGTGTAAAAAATAAAGTTTCATGTTGGGATGGTACAGAAGCTGATTCAGAAGCAGAATGTCCAAGTTTTGTAACTTGTTGGAATGGAAGTAAGGCTCATAATTATGACGAATGTCCTCCTTGTGAAAATAAGCCAAGTACTATTCCTTGTGGCCAAAGTTGGGATGAACACACTTGTAAATTAACAGGGACAGCAAAAACTTGTCCAAGTGGTCAACATTTAAATAGTAGATGTGACTGTGTAAATGACTGTCCAAGTGCTGCGGTATTAACACCATGTAGACTTTGTAGTTATGAAACTGGTGAAATAAGTACAAATCCTGCAATTAATAGAACTTGTAGTGATGAAACTTATGAATGGAGTGAAATACAATGTAAATGTATAATTTCACCTCGTACATTACCTAGACAAGGTAAAAATTTCTGCAAATTATTTGAACGTCATTCAAATATTATGGGTAATACTGATGTTTGTAGTGGCAGTGTAATATCTGATGGAACAACAAATTTTGCAGATAAAAAACCTGATATAAGTTTGCGTAATGGCTTGCGTATATATAATATGCATACAGATGCTAAGGCCTTAGCTGTTTTGTCGGGTAATACTCAAGGCGGTTTGTACGACGGTGTGCCAAATACAAATGCTTGGGGTTATACTGTCTATGTTGATATAGATGGACCAAAAGGTGATTCTCAATTATGGAGTGATGTATATCCATTTTATATTACATTATCTGGAAAAATAATCCCTGGATATGATAGTGCAAATCCTGGCTTAAGCGGAGGTGATAGTACTAGACATTTGCAAGTAAGTGTTGAATATGAAAATTATGCAAGTGGAAACCGTCGTATACAATGGTTAGCTAAGAGTGTACCATTTAAAGAAGGAGCATGTCTATCTGGTTATATTGGTTCAGCAACTCCTTACTGTAGAAATAACACTCCTATTAATAAGTTGAGTCAATGTACTACTGATGGAAATTCTTTATGCCGTTTGAAACAAATTCAACCAGTTAAGTTTTTCTTCTAGAAGATAAAAAAGGTTCATCATTAAGATGAACCTTTTTTTTAATTTCTCTTTACCAAATAATATTATTAGTTTATAATTATTGTATGAATAGAAATATAGTAAAATTACAAGGTTTAAATATTGATACTTTTTCATTTGATGAAGCTGTAGAATATGCAAATAAGATTTCTGGTCAGGTTGTTACGATTAATCCTGAAATGATTGATAACGCTGTTAAAAATCCAAAATTTGCGGAACTTATTAATAACGCTGATTTAGTTATTCCTGATGGTATAGGAGTCGAAATAGGATTAAAAATTTTAGGATATAAAGTCAAAAGGATTGCAGGGATTGAATTTTCTCATAAAATGATAGAAGAATGTGCTAAATCAAATCAATCAATAGCTTTAATTGGTGCAAAACCTGAAATAGTTAAAAAAGCAAAAGAAAATCTTATAAATGAATTTCCTAGTTTGTATGTGACTTATATGCAAGATGGATATTTTAAAGATGATGAAAAAATTTTGGAAGATTTAAAAATAAGGCAGCCTCGTCTGGTTTTATGTGCTTTAGGTTCTCCAAAACAAGAAGAATTTATATTAAAAGCAAAAACTATTTTGCCCCAATCATTATTCATTGGTGTGGGTGGAAGTTTTGATGTTTGGTCTGGAGTTGTTAAACGTGCTCCTGAATTATATCAGAAGTTAGGCTTGGAATGGCTTTATAGGACTGTAATTGATCCAAAAAGGTTCAAAAGAATTTTCCCTACTTTACCATTATTTGTATTGAAAGTTCTTAGAGAGAAGTTTATACCTAAAGGAGTATAGTAGTATGTTAAGTGAAATCGATGTAAAAAATTTAGAAGATTTATGTAGAGAGAATCGAAAAAATATTCTTAAAATGGTTTATAATGCTCAATCTGGTCATATTGGCGGAGCAATGTCTTCTGTTGAATTATTGACTGTTTTATATCATAAATGTATGAAAGTTTGTCCAAAGTGGACAAAATCTTCTGATTTTAATATTCGAGATCGCTTTGTGTTATCTAAAGGACATGCATCTTCTGTGCTATATTCTATTTTAGCTCAATTAGGTTATTTCCCAAAAGAGGAATTAATGACTTTTAGGTTATTTGGTTCAAGATTACAAGGACATCCTGTACCTATTTGTCCGGGTATTGATGTTGCAACCGGGTCTTTAGGTCAGGGGTTGTCTATTGCTTGTGGTATGGCAATTGGGTTACGACTTGATAAAAATCCCGCTAAAGTATTTTGCCTTATGGGTGATGGAGAATTACAAGAAGGCAGTGTTTGGGAAGCGTTTATGCATTGTACTCATGCAAAGTTAGATAATATTGTTGCAATTATTGATAGAAATAGATTACAAATTGATGGTTGTACAGAAAATGTTAAATCTTTAGATAATCTTGCAGACAAAATTAAAGCATTCAATTGGGATTTAATTGAGATTAACGGTCATGATATTAATGCTATATATTCTGCTATTGAAAATGCTAAGAAAGCTAATAGCCCAGTTGCAATTCTTGCTAATACAATAAAAGGTAAGGGTGTTAGTTTTATGGAAAACAACGCAGGATGGCATGGGAAGGCTCCTAATAAAGTAGATTTTGAAAAAGCTTTGGCTGAATTGGAGTAATTTATGATTATTGATAGTTTAGAAAATATTACTTTTTATAATAATATACCTCAAAATGTTATTGAATTTATAGAAAATTTAACTCCTAAAATTGAAGTTGGGCGTTATGAAATAGATAAAAATTCATATGCAAATGTTGAGGTTTATGAAACTAAAAATTTAAAAGATTGTAGATTTGAAGCTCATAAAAATTATATTGATATTCAAATGCTATTATCTGGTATAGAAGAATTAGATTATACTCCTGTTAAAGATTTAATAGTTTCAGAAAAATATGATGAAAAAAGAGATATAATGTTTTTAAAAAATCCTGATAGAATTTCAGATAGCGTTATTTTAGAATCAGGAAAATTTGCACTTATTTATCCACATGAAGCTCATAGACCTCAAGTGGCATTTAATGCAAATTCAAAAATAGTTAAAAAAGTTGTTGTTAAAATTCATATTTAGGCAACAGTTTGTTTTTCTTTTTTATGTTTTCCTGTGAATGCTGGTTGTACAACTTTTTTAATTACAACGTGTTCTACAAAATTATCAATAGGTTTAATTGCAAGTCCTAGTGCAACGAAACCGCCTATTGTTTTAAGGATTTTTGCATTCATTATTTTGCTTTTTTGATATTTTTTAATGATATCTTCTGCAGCATCTCTTAGATATGTTTGCTTATAATCAGGATCTTTTGCATATTTAGTTTTTAATTTAGAAAATTTCTCCCACATTTTATTAGAAAATTCTGTAGGTTTTTTATTTTCTTTTAGGTTTTCATAAATTTTAAACATTTCGTCAATGTGTTTATCTGCATATTGCAAAACTTTATCTTTTTGAGACATTGCAATAGATTCAGGGTGTCTTTGACCAAATATATTCTCTGTTAAAAATTTTAGAGGTTTTTTTAATTTATTTTCTCTTATTAAATTTTCTCTCTTTGTAATTAAAGATTCGTGGAATTGCTCTTTAAAGCCTGCAATGTTGTTATCATATTTATTTAGATGTCTGCGACTTGTAAATTCTTGTAAGAAGTTAATAACTTCTTCTTGTGATTGTAAAGTTAGTCCTGTTTTGCTAATCATACCTAGTCCAGATGCTGCTTTTTGACCTGCAATTACAGCTCCAGTAGGCATAATTACACTTGCTAATAATTGGAATACAGCTTGTTCTGTTCCTCTTTTGCTATCTGGATTATATGATGTTTTTTCATTTTTATATTTGTCATAAATGTCTGCACCAAAATAAAGCATTGCAGGGAACCATAACAATGTGCCTAATTTGGGAGCTACTTCACTTATTGCAGCTCCTAATTCATTAGAATATGCTAATCCACGGGCTGGCCATTGCATTAGTGGGTCTGAATATGTTTGTTGTTTTTTTTCTTTGTTAACATTTTCTTTTGTACCAAATGCAGGTACATTACTTTTTAGAGTAACGTTATTAGGGGTTATTGTAATCAAATTTCTTTCTCCTACCAGTCTGTGAACCTTCCAACATGTATATAATACCTGAAAAAATTATCTTTTGCTAGTTTTCAGCTATTTGTAAAAAATTTGTAACCTTTATACTTGCTTTTTTTACATTAGTGTGTTAGTTTAATTTTGGAAAAGGAAAGTAATTTTATGTCAAACTTAAATTTAAACACTCAATATTGGTGGTGCCTGTTAGATAAAGCAGGTCTTTTAAGTTGGCAATAAGCTGATAATAATTTTTTAAGTTTTAAAATGACCTGTTTAAATTCGCAGGTTATTTTTTTGTTGTCAGATTATATAAAGGAAATTACTAATGAAAACTAATAATGTTAATAATATATCATTTACAAATGCTGGAAATATTGGAACCGGATTAAAAGTCGCAAGTAAAATTATAGGAATACAAGAAGGTGGTGCTGGTTTATCTAATATAAGGTTTATTCAAGACAGTGCGACAGGTCTTGTCCCAAAAGCTGTATTTGCAAGAAGTAAAGCTGATTTAGGCGAAAATACATTTTTAGAATTATCAGAATCTGTTTTGGTATATTATTTCCCTACAATTTTAGGTGAGGGAATTTTTAGAAAACTATATTCTAAAAATTTATCAACTGATTTGAAAAAACAAATAGCAACTCCTGCTGTGGAGTTATTAAAAACTAATAATCAAGCCGTAAATAAAAAATTGTTGCCAGTCAAAGCAGCTCTTGCATTGAGTGCTTTTGCTATTCCTTTAGTTGAATATACTCTTAATTATTTTAAAAATTTAATGACTTTGAAGGTATTTAAACAATCAGATTTTGAAAATATTGCTAATTTGAATAAAAAGAAATCAGAGAATACAGAACAAGCAAAGAAGGTTGAGAATAGTGCAAAAAAACATATTAAGTTAGCTGCAGGTATTTATTCTGCTTGTATTGCATTAAGTGCATTATTGATTAAAAAAGGTGAAAATTCAAAATCTCTTCAAAATATAGCTGAAATGGTATTGGCACCTGGAACTAAGTTTTTTAAAAATAATAAAAAGAAAGCTGATTTTTTTAATAAATATTTTAGTCTTGATTTTGCAAATAATAATGGGAAATTAGCATTAAGCAGAGGTCAGCTTACATCTTGTGTTTTAGTTGGCGGTGCAGGATATTTTGGTGCATCAAAAGATAGAGGGAAACAGAATTTTCTTGAAACTTTATTCAGATATCCTCTTGTTGGATTTTATATTATTTGCGGAAATGAGTTGTTGGAAAAAGGATTTAGAAAATTTCTTTATAATAATGGAAAATGCAAAGAATTGATTAATGATAAATTAGAAGTTCCTAATTTAAAAGATTTAAGAAGTATTGTGGAAAAACATGGCGGAGATGTTGATGCGATGTATAAAAAACTTTTAAAACAAAAAGTTTTAATTGCAGGTCTCCCATTGTTATTTGGAATTGGGGTTATGGGATTTTTTATCGCAGGAACTTCAAACCTGTTTACTAAATTCAGATATAACAGAGATGTAAAAAATAAAGAACAAGTAAAAAATAATTAATATAAATTAAAAATAAATTTCTTTTACAAGTTCAAGTATTTGATTAATAAATTTTCTATAAGCAGCTCTATCGGCTTCACCTGATAAGATAATATCTGCTTTTGCAGCTGTTGGGTGAATGTGAGTTTTTGCTTTATTTGAAGCATTTTCATATACTTCATCTGCAGAATCTCCTAAATCTCTTTCTGCTGCTCTTTTATAAAATCTTTCTTTTTGAATGTCATGAGATACATCTACATAAATTTTAAAATCAAATGCATCAACTACTTTGTTTGTAAGCGTAAATAGACCTTCTGATATTATTATTTTTGAAGGGTAAGCAGGTTTTACATTATCACGTCTTATTGCAGTTCCTGACATATCGTATTCTGGTAAAAGTACGGTGTTTCCAAAAAGCAAAGATTTGATATGTTTTTTCATTAATTCTAATTCAAGAGCTTCTGGAACATCTAAGTCATAATGTTTCGCAAATTCTGCAAAACTACCAGCTTTTTTTACCATATCAGAACGGTCATAATAATAGTCATCAGTATTGATTCTTGTAATTGCATTTTTAATACAATATTCTTCTGCAAAGCCTTGTATAGTATTAATAATATCTAAGGCAATTGTTGATTTGCCGCTTGCAGTTTCTCCTGCAATTCCTACAGAGCAGGATCTTGTAATATTATTAGATAAAAATAATGCCATTTTTTGAATGGCAGAACTTTTAACTTTACGAAATATTGAATTGTCAGAATTCATTTCATTAAAGAAAATTTGATTTAATCTTTTTTCAATATAAATGAAAAGATTTTTGTTATTGTTAGAATGAAGAAAACTTTGTTTGTTTTTTGTTTCTGTAAAATTTTTAGTTATAGTATTTTGCAATGTATAAATCCTTATTTCTTATCACATATAAAAAGTGAACAAAAAAAAATTTGCCAACTGCTTTTTTATATATTAACAAAAATAAATAAAAAATGACCGAATTATGTATAAATGTTAAAAAATAATTTTTATTTTTACATATGTTATAATAAACGTTAAATTAGGAGGTATATGGTAAAGTATTTAAAAGTTTTTCTTTTTTTTATAATATTTATATTGGTTGGTTTTATAGTATTTAACGTTTATTTATATTTTTCAAATCAAATTACCTATCAAAATGTAAATATCTGCCAAGATGATGATTTGATTGTTAAGTTGATTTCAGAAAATATTAATCCTTTTAGTAAATTCAAATTTATAAAAAAGAGAAATGATGATTGTAATCAGCTTTTAGTACAGAATGATGTTTCTTTAAAAGATGTTCAAAATTCGTCAGAAGTCTGTTCTGTTTTAATTTCATCAACAAATTCTGTATCAATGCTTGTGCTTACATATGTGAATGAAATGTATGATAGAGAATCTGCTTCTAAAGAGTTGCGTAATACTATTGATTTAATGACACCTTATAATTATTGTCCTGAATATATGGATAATATGATTAATTTAATAAAATTAAAAAAGCGTTTAGGTTTATAGCACACCTATTATTATAGTTTTTGGTATACATGTTCAAATATTTTTATAAATTGATTTTCTAAAAGATGTCTGTCAATAAAAGTGTTTGATGTATCATGTTGTCCTATAATAAACAGACTTCCTTGCTTCAATTTATTGGCAACAATTTTAATAAATTTTTCTACTTTGTCATCTTCAAAATATCCTAATATATTTCTACACAATAATATTGTGTCAGAATTATCATTTAATTCTGCTAAAATATTATACATATCAGCTCTTTCAAAGTGAACTCTATTTTTTAGTAAATTAGTTGCTTTAAGAGTTTTTTTTGACTGTAGATTTAAATCGTTTTTTATATTAAGAATTTCATTTGTATCTGTGAAATATTTAGAATAATCTTCAGAGTTTATTTGGAGATTGATTCTATCTACCATACTTGTATTTAGAAGTCCGCTTCTTGCAGCATTTACAATTTCTTCATCTATATCATATGCTTTAATCGGAAAAAATTTATTCGGATTTGTATTAGGAGAGTTTTCTAGAAGAGAGATTATTTGAGTATAAGCTTCAGAACCGTCAGAAGATGCAAACTGAATTATATTGACTCTGTTTTTATCCGCAAAATGATTTTTTTCATATTTAGCAAGCCTTTTCCAGTCTACATCGTCTCTAAAAAGCCAGCTGTTTGTTCCTATTTCATCTCCATTTGCAGCTTTGTAGAATCTAGAAGACGTACCAAATGAAATTAAGTTTGAGTATTGTTGATAATTTGTAATTCTTAAAATTTTCATATGTTTTCTTAAAAATATAAACAATAATTTTTTTGCTATATAAATTTTTATTGTTTATCTTAGTTGAGTTAATTATAAATTTTGTTTCTATAATTGCTTATAATATAATATAAATATTAGTAAATTTTTTTGTAATAGTTTTATAAAAAAAGAGTATTTGAGAAAATATGTTAAAAATAAAAGTATTTATAATTTTATTAACATTATCAATTTTAGGTTTCGTGTTTTATTCTAAAACATTAAATTATAAACTAAATAAATTTTTAATAAAAAATAAAGTAAATGTTGGAATTGCTATTATAAAAGATAATCATCTTACTGTTGTTAATAATAAGAGATATCCTCTTTTAAGTATTTTTAAATATTTTGTTGCGATTAAAGTGCTAAGATATGTAGATCAACAAAAGATTTCTTTAGATACCAATGTTAGTATTAACAAGAATATGCTCGATTTTAATACATATAGTCCAATGTTAAAAGAATATAAAAATTATCCATTTAATATAACAATATCAAAATTATTAGAATATATGATTTCGCAAAGTGACAATAATGCTTGTGATATATTAATTGATTATATCGGAGGAATTAAAGAGATTGAAAATTTTGTATATGAGTTAGGTTATGGTGCTATAAATATTAAAGTTAATGAAAAAGATATGAATACCAATATTTATAATCAGTATTTAAATACTTCTTTTCCTAAAGATATTGTTTTGATAATGAAAATGGTAAAAGAAAATAATATTCTTTCAAATTCTTCTTTTGCTTTTTTAGAAAATATTATGTTAAAGACTGAAACAGGAAAAAATAAGGTTAAAGCAGGACTTCCAGAAAATACAAAATTTTTTCATAAAACTGGTTCCGGATCTCGAACCTCAAATAGGATCAAAATAGCAGATAATGATGCTGGTTATGTCTTATTACCAAATGGAGATATTTATTATATTGCAATTATGATAAAAGATTCTCCTCTTAGTGATGAAGAAAATGCTAAAATAATAAGTGATATTTCAAAAATTATATATCAACATTTTTCGGCTCATAAAAATGAAAGATAAAAAAATATATTTTAACAACTTTATTATATGTATTTCTCTTAAAGCCTTACTCGAAATGGCATGTACAAGATTTTGAGCCTAGAATGTACTAATTTAAGCACTTCTGCATATATTTAACTGGTATATATTTATATTAGTTTTGAAAAATTTTCTTTAGGTAATCGAAAATATTCAGGATCTGTAACATCATTTATAAAACCAAGTTTTTTATAAAAGGAGCATGCTAATGGTGATGATTGTAGTTGTATTGAATTAATTTTTTTATAATTATGCTTTATAAATTCTCTTAATATTGCTTTTCCAAGTCCTTTTTGTTTTATTGGAATTTTGATATTTAATCCTAGTAATGAAATTGTATTAGGTTCTATTTCCCTATATTTGTTATTTTTAGATTTTGTTTCAAAGTGTTTAATAAAAAATGTTGTGCCTTCTTTGGGTGTCCAAGAATAAAAACCATCACATAAACCAATTATTTTTTCAGGATTGAGATTTTTTAGATTTTCTGTTTGAAAAGTTAAAGCAAATATTTTATAAGTTTTTTGATGATTATTATTTTCAATACTGTCTAAAATTTTAGGGCCGAAAAAACTTTGTTTGTCTTGTTTGACAAAAGCTTTTAGACTATCAATATCTTCGCTCGATTTTAATTCAACAAAATCAACATTAACTTTTTTATAAAAAGGTGTAAATGGAATTTGTTTAGAAATTTGAGATTTTGATATAAATTTTGCTCCGAAAAAATTATTGTTATATAAATTCTTAATTTCCATGTTATATGTAAAAAATCAAAATAAAAATATTTGATAGTGTCTTACTATATTTCGTCTATTCTTAAATTTACTATTAATAGCAAAAAAATTTTTCAGAAGTTTTAGTTAAGTGTAAAGTATAAAAAGGAGTACAAAATATGCAAATTAGACCTATTACACCATCTTTTAAAGGGTATATTGAAATTTCTGCAAGCCCAGTTAAATATGACAAATACGAGCCAACAACAATTAACACAAACTCAATAATCCTTACTAATGCACCTGTAAATGAAAGAGGTTACAAAAATCTTGGAATTACACATATCTCTAATGGCGGTGAGGCATATGTAACAAACTGTCCTTACTCTGTAGTGCAAAAAGCATGCATTCTTGCAGATCAAAATAAAAATGCAATTGTCAGCATAGATTCTGAAAACAAAATCTCGACAAAAAAGCTTTATTTAGGTAAAAACTAATAACCTTATCAAAAAAGACAATATCAATTAAGATAACAGTCCATTAAATAATATCTTGCGGAGCAATTTCGTTTGTTATCTTAATAATATCTCAAGGCTGTAGGTCTAGCTTTTAGCCAAACAATTGATTAGTATTGTAAGTCGGATGCCTAAACCGATAAAAATTATTTTTTTGCACAATTTACCATGACCAGCAAAAGAGTAATTTTACCGGTTGTTGGGACAAGTGGTTGATTGCTTCCTACCCCTCAAACCCATGCCAAATACCGAAATAATCTCACCAATTAAGCTAATTACCCCACTTAAATAAATACAATTGTATTTTAAATATGTATATTATCATTATCATCGAAGATTGAATTTTAGTAAAATGTATGTAAAGTAACACCTATTCTGCAGAAATGTAACAGTAGATTTGAAGATTTTATTTAGCAACACATATTGCAAAAGTATCTTCATTACTTTTTGCAGTATAATTTGGATTACCAATAGTGAAAATGTTACTATACAGTCTATAATCAGGTATTCCATATGGTCCTGTAAATTCACTTGATAACAAGAGATATGGGGTGATTTCCGGGAGATTTGCTTTTGTTGCATTAAAAGAATTGTATTTCACAGAGCTTATTCCGTGCAAAGGAGAGAAAGAATCAAAAGGTTGTCCATATACATATTCGGCAATATGAGCTAACTCTTTATTGTTTGGTAGTCTTCCATTGATATCTTCACATTGCCTTACTGCATCTACCCATATCCAATAGCCATCATTTCTATATAATTCATATTTACAATCGCTTATAGGATAACCTTTTTTCTTTAATTTTGCACAAGTTATATGTGAAATTTTTTGGGGTTTAAAATAAGGTGAAATTATTTTTACTCCATTAATTTCAACTGGTGAATTTAACAAATTTAGGTTATTATTGGGAGTTGTTAATAATGCATTTGAAACATACCCGATTAAAAATTCAATAAGTATAATAACAGCTGCTATTGTAAGTATATTAAAAATAAAGTATGTTCCTATATTGGTCCACAATGCAAGCTTTTTAAGGAAAGAATAATTAGCATTTTTGAAAAAAATCTTTTTATATGTAAACAATTCTATATAGTAAGAAATAATAAAAGTAATTATATGTAAAGGCAGTACTAAAAATCCAAGATCAATAATTGAATTATTATTCATACCTATTGATTTAGCAATACTTAACACTGGCACGGTTATTATAATACCTGCAATCACAGAAAAAATATTTGCCATAGTTACAGAGCAAATTATTTGTTTTAACTTGAATTGTTTATCTTTATCTAAAAATTTAAATATTAAAACTTCTACAAAAATAACATATAATAAAAAAACAGTTCCCAGAAGAAAAGAAAAATTCCCGATCCCTTGTATTGTAAAGGTAGAATATGCAGCACTTGATGCAGTATATATCCACAAAGGGATTCCGCCATCAGCGTAAGCCGGTGTAGTATTAAATAATAACAATAAAAGTACAAATGATAAAATTAATCTGAAATGTTTCATAAGACAATTGTAACGTAAATATACTGTAATAGTTTTGTCCCTCATCAAATTTTAGTCAATAAATCTTTGCGAATTATCTTTGATAGTAATTTCATTTTTAACCTAATTACTTGGAGTTTTATTAAAAGCCAAACATAATCGGGCTTCAGACAAATTGTTTTGCAATAATCCTTTATTGCGCCTAAATAATCCTTTTTATAATATTTTGCCCGACCTCGATTGCTGTATGCCTTTGCAGAATTAGGATCAAGTTCAATTACTTTGTTAAAATCTTTTATTGCACCAGTGTAATCTTTTAACTCCCTTTTTGCTGCACCTCGATTGTTGTATGCCTTTGCAGAATTAGGATCAAGTTCAATTGCTTTGTCATAATCTTTTATTGCTTCATCATAATTCTGTTGGTAACATTTTGCTATACCTCGATTGTCGTATGCCTCTGCACAATTAGGGCTAAGTTCAATTGCGTTATCATAATCGAGTATCGCGCCAGCGTAATCCTGTTTATAATATTTTGCAAGACCTCGACTGTTATAAGCATCTACAAAAGCAGGATTCAGTTCGATTGCCTTATCGTAATCGAGTATCGCGCCAGCGTAATCCTGTTGTTCATATTTTGCTATACCTCGATTGTTATAAGCATCTACAAAAGCAGGATCCAGCTCAAGTGCCTTATTGTAATCGAGTATCGCGCCAGCGTAATCCTGTTG
>CALVEU010000016.1 GCA_944326635.1 Candidatus Gastranaerophilales bacterium
GAATTAGGTGAATTAGAAGACACAGCATTAAAATCATTCAAAAAAATCATGGCTGCAAACTGGCAATCAATCCCAGGTGCTACAGCTCAGAAAAAACCTGCTGCAACATTCTAATAAAGCAGCTTAAAGCATTAAAACAAAAAGGATTATAAAAACACCTCTTATATATATAAGAGGTGTTTTTATTTAGAAATTAAAAATTTATTTAAAATAATATTCAATCTCAGTAGATAAATCTAATTTTTTAGCATTATCTTTGAATATTTTTGACTTCAAGCCCATTTTAGCTAACCTATATTTTAAACTTACAGCTAAAACTCCAAGTCCATATTTACAAGATCTCATAAAATTAATTGATGATGCTTCCTTAAAATATTTTGTAGGACAAGAAACCTCACCTATTTTGAATTTATTATAGAAAAGCAATGCAATCATTTCATTATCAAAAATAAAATCATCATCACATTCTCCTAGTGGTAAAGTTTCCAATACTTCTTTTGTAAAACCTCTGAATCCTGTATGATATTCAGTTAAATTTTCACCTGTAAAAATATTTTCAAACCAAGTTAAAAATTTATTTGCAACAAATTTATAAAATGGCATACCGCCTTTTAAAGCAGAATTTCCAAGCATTCTTGATGCTAATACAGCATCATATTGACCGAACGCCATCATACAAACTATTGCAGGAATAAGTTTTGGGGTATATTGATAATCAGGGTGAAGCATTACGACAATATCAGCCCCAGCTTTTAAAGCGGCCTTATAACAAGACTTTTGGTTTCCACCGTAACCCTTATTTTCCTTATGCACAATAGTTGTTATGTTCAACTCTTTTGAAACTAGTTTTGTATTATCTTGTGAATTATCATCTACCAAAATAACCTCATCAACAAACGGCTTATAAATTTCTTCATAAGTCTGTTTTAAGGTTTTTTCTGCATTATATGCAGGCATAATTATTACTACTTTTTTATTATTAATCATAAATCTATTATAAAACAAAAATTACAAACTAAAAAATAGAGGCACCTTTTCAAGTGCCTCTAATTTTTTTTTTATTCTTCAACCGGTTCAGACGGTTCTTCAACTTTTGCTTCAGTTCTAATAGAAGACTTATCAGAACCTATGCTTTTATCTTTAAATTTTTGTACTTGTCTAGCTAATTTGTCAGCTAATAAGTCAATACTTTCATACATAGAATCTGCAGCTTCTTCACAGCGTACAACGCCTGTTGACATTTTACAGCTGACTTCTGCAACGTGTTTTCCGGAAGCAGCAGGATTTTTGATAACTGAAAGCACTACATCAATTCCTTGAATTTGATCATAGTGAGTAGCTACCTTACCAATTTTCTCTTTCACATATGCTTTAATAGCATCAGTGATTTCAATGTTTCTTCCGTTTACATAAATGTGCATGTGGAACCTCCTATAACATACTGCTTGTACATTATAACATATTTTTTTTGATTTTTAAAGCCTTTTTCAAGATTATTTCTAAAAAATAAAGTTTTTAATTTCTATAAAAGCGCTCTAATCTTCAATAATAAACTGTTGTAATTCTACATTAGGAGTTCCAATAACTCTTACTAATTCAAGCACTGAAGCTTTCATTTGGCATTTTTGAGATGATCCGCTGAAAAAATCTTTATAAAAACAACCTTCGCAGTTGCATCCTCTTTTATAACATTCGAGAGCCGTAGGCGTCCATCTTCTCACTGCAACAGCTCTTCCCATATCCCTACTTCTAAACAATTTATATAATCTCCACTTGTTAACTATCTCACCCAAGGTACGGAAAATCAGACAGAGTTAATCTGTCACAATCCCCTTATCAGAGGCTCTTTTCACCTCTCCACTCGTCCTTAATTACATTATAAAAAATAAGGGAATTATTTCAAGGGCAGAACATGAGATTGTGAATATTTGTAACAAACCCCGTAACTAGTACGATACAGCCGTTTTTCAAAAGTCAATCATGTTGAAAATTAAGCTATCACATGGTTTTCAGATTTCAAATCATGCAAACATGCTCATGGCATGGCTTTCCATGATTTAAAACCGTATTAAGAATTGTAAAACATTTAACATTCATGCCTGTTTTGAGCATGCCAATTCAGAAAAGAATACTCTTAAAAGCAAGAATAATCAAAATTAAACCGCCAGAAATTTCAAGATATTTTGACGGCATTTTTTTGAAAAAATTCCCTGACCAAAAACCTGCAACCGACATAAAAAATGACATAAAACCAATTAATAAAACAGATAATAAAAGCGAAGTTTTTGTCAAATTCAAACTTACCCCTGATGCAAGTGCATCAATACTTGTAGCTATTCCAAGACTTACCAAACATTTTAAATCTATACAACAAATTTTTTCATCTTTTTCTTGGAATGCTTCATAAACAAACTTTGCACCTAAAATAAAAAATATTATAAAAACAAGCCATTTTGCGTAAGCTTGAATATAGCTGCTTATGAGCCCTGTAAAAACGTAACCGAAACATGGCATTACCCCTTGAGCTAGTCCCATTGTAAAAGCAAGAGCCAAAGAATTTTTAACCCTGTTATGGGTAAATATCAAACCTTGTGAAAAAGATACCACAAGGCAATCAATCCCTAATGCTACGGCTAAAAATAATATTTCAACTAAATGCAAATTTCTACCTCAAATAATCTATTCCAAGGGAACTTATAATCTATTTTATATTCTGATTTTAATTTACCAAAAACAACATTCTCATAATGTCTCATTTCAGCGGTAATTTTATCAACATCAGGGGATTTTAGATTCTGACGAACATTTGCTTGATAAGCCCAGTCATCTAAAAATCTTACTGTTTGAAGTTTTTGGAATGCAGACCTATCAAATTTTTCAGCAAAATATTTTACTTTTGCACCGCAAATAAGACTTCCTAAAGAATTTGCGGAAGTATTCCAAGCTGAATACCCATAAAAGTTTTCATCCAAATCATTTTCAAAGAACTTTTTAACAAAAGCATTATCAGCACCATTCGCAAATCTCACATCTGCAATCATGAAATTCTGATCAGGAGTTTTAAATTCTCCTCCAAATTGCTCTGTAGGGACTTTCATGACAATTTCTCCCTGCTTATCTTTAAAGTTATTAACATACAATAAAATATCCGCATCACAGGGCTCACAGATGTCACAACCTGCAAGATTTAATTGACCTTTTACAGATTTTTCAATAGATACATCTTCGTAATTCGAAATCAAATCCTTACAATCAGGCTCTAAAAATATAGGAGCGACTTTTAATTTCCCTTTAATCGAACGAGCAAGCAAGGTAAGAGGAATTTCATCAGCCCCTGTTTTTACAAAACCTCCTAATTTTTCTAATTCTCGTGCTTCCTGAACATTAAAGCCATATTCAGCACAATCATCTTTTGAAAAAATGAGTGTATTAAATATTTTTTCTTTTTGCCATTCGAGGTAAATCTTATTTATTTCAAAATTTCTTTTACGAGTGGAGAGGTAATCATTTAAAATCTCCTCTGGAACTTCATTTTTACAAATTGTACCGAATTTGTCCATGCAGAATGAATAATTAAAAATCTTTTTTCCCCATTTGTTCCAATATTCTTTTTCTTCCTCGTTGATATTGTTATTTGAAATTCTCATAATGCTTGAAAAAGCATAAATTTCAGCCTGTTTTTCTTTTAAAATCTCTTTTAATTTTTCGATTCTTTCCTTAATTTTCTCAAAAGAATCATTCGAACGTCTTGAAGAAATCAGACCACCATAAGCTACAGTATCAAGAGATAAAATAATAGCATCAACTTTCGGTAAATCCTTCAACCACTGAAAAATTTTATCCACATCAGCATATTTAGTTAAATCTCCAAGCCACTCTCTTGAGGGCATATACAATTGGATATTACCGTCCATAGCACATATCTGCTCAGGAAGAGTATAACATACAGGTCTATTATCTATTGGTACAAAAGCTATGTTCATAAAACTATTATATGTTAATATTGAATTTAAACAAAAAGGTAACAATTATGACACATAATAAATCTCAAAAAAATTATGAAGACAGCTACATAATAATTGATAAAAATCCTGAAACAATTCATGTAATGTTCAATATGATCTCAAAAAAATACGATTTCATGAACAATTTAATGTCATTCGTAACTCACAATTTTGTTAAATATAAAAGTGTAAAAAATTTGGATATAAAACCGCACACAAAAATTATTGACCTATGCTGCGGAACAGGCGACCTTGCAAGAATTGCAAAAAAAATCGAACCTAATGCTATTGTAACTGGAATTGATTTTTCAGAAGAAATGCTAAAAATTGCAAAAAATAAAACTCAAAACGGCAAAATTCAATACCTACAAGGAGATATCACAAATTTACCCTATGAAGATAATTCCTTTGATATAGTAACAATGGGTTTTGGTCTAAGAAATATTTTGAATGCCGAAAAAGCTGTAGAAGAAATTTATAGAATTCTAAAACCAAACGGAAGTTTTCTCCACTTAGATTTTGGAAAAAATAACAATCTTGGGAAAATCTACGATAAACTTACGCCAAATTTGGCAAAAATATTTACAGAAAATTATTTTTCTTACGAATACCTTATTAAATCAAAACAAAATTTTCCATCTCCTGAAGATTTAATCAAAGACTTTGAAAGCAAAGGATTTAAATTGAAAAAACGTCAGGATTTTATATTCGGAGTAATATCATCACAAATTATGACAAAATAGGATTTAATAAAAATTAAATCCTATATGAATTCCCACCTTTGACAATATCACTGATTGCTATAAAAGTTTGATTTAAAATGTAATCTATAGCATCTTTTGTATCATAAGCAATATGAGGGGTAATTATTACATTATCCAATTTTGCAAGATCTCGTAAAATTTTCGTCTCCTCAACACATTTCAAATTATTATTCACCATCTTTGCGAAATTTTCACATCTGAAACTTACATCTTCACAAGTAACCACATCTAATGCTGCTCCTTTAATTATTCCCTCAGATACAGCATCATACAAATCTTTCATGCAGACTAATTCTCCTCTTGAAGCATTTATCAAATAGGCAGTTTTTTTCATCAACTTAAACTGTCCTGCAGAAAACATATGATAATTATCCCCAGTATATGGCAAATGCAAAGTTATAATATCCGATTTTTTTAAAAGAGTACTAAAATCTACATACTCAATATCATGCCCATTAGTTTTTAATTCTTGTCTTTGGACTAAATCATAAGCTAAAACCTTCATTCCGAAAGCCTTAGCTACTTTGTATACAGCAAACCCGATATTACCTGTCCCTACAATCCCTAAAGTTAATTCAGACAAATCTCTGCCGATAAAATCCCTACAATCAATATTTCCGTCCAGAAAAAATCTTGAAGCAGGAATAATATTCCTAACTAATGCTAAAATTAATCCTATTGTAAATTGTGCAACAGATTTTGCACCATAGGCTTCTACATTTATGACAGAAATATTTTTTTCTTCTGCTGAACTTTTGTCAATATGATCAATTCCCATTGATCTTGTAGAAATAATCCTCAAATTTTTAAAAGCTTTTATGACGTTTTTTGTCACTTGAGAATTTGCAAAAACACTGATTACAGAAGTACTATCCAATAATTCTTCCGGTAAAAATTTGATTGTTTCTTCAGTTAAACTGTCATTATAAAAAGTAATCTCAAAATTTTCTAACTCATGAGTACCAAAAAAATTTTTTTCACTGTCACGATAATCAAAAACCAACATTTTTATTGTCATAAATTCCCCTTATATTTTTTATCTGTTTATTTTACTTATACATATCCGAAAAAGCATAAAAACTCTCCTTATGAATTATTTACTCAACAATCGTTTATTCTATTACTCGAAAGTACATAATCTAAGAATAATTAATTAATAAAAAGTTGAATGAAAACAAAAATAAAAAAGTTTATTCTAAAAATGTGAAAGGAGTAAAAATGAAACACGACTTAATAATTCGCGAGCCTGAATTATATTTCGATAGTATCCATAATGAATTAAACAATTTTTTACGTGATACCTTGCTTATACATTCAATGGCAAACCCTCTTAATATAAAAAAGACATCAATTTGGCGTCCTGCAATAGAAGTCAAGCAAAATGACAAAAACTACAAAGTAAAAGTCCAACTTCCAGGAGTTAATAAAGATGATATAGAAGTCGAACTCGATAATGATTTTATGACAATCTCCGCTGAAATTAAGGAAGAAGCGGAAGAAAAAGAAGAAAAAGCCAAAAATGAACGCTACCATACATCAGAATTTCGCTACGGAAGATACCAAAGAACAATATCTTTTGATCAGCCGATAAAAATAGATGAAACTACTGCTGTATACGATAAAGGAATTTTAAAAATTACAATTCCAAAAGTTCAAACAGAAAATAAAGAACCTAAAAAATTAGAAATAAAAGAAAAATAATCATATAAAAAAGTCCGTGCAATAAAAACTGCGCAAGACTAAACAAAACTTCGTATCTCAAAGCCGAATCATCCGAGATATTTTCGGGTTCGGGGGAACGTGTCATAAAACATTATGAAAATGCATTCACGTTCTAATTTCGAAGCAGATGATAGTGATAATCTGCATAACTTCCCGAAGAAATAGCGGCGGGATACGGACGGTTACCCGATAGGGAAAAAGATTATGAATGACATAAATTGATTGTCTGATGATAAAACACCCTTTTCTCTTCAACTCCGCAATAACAACGGATATAGCGAAAAGCATAATCTAACACCTAAATGACGGTAATCGATAACTAAGACACGGGATGTAGATATAGTGGCATTCCGTGTCTTTTTATAAATAGCATAGGTTCTATGTATGAAAATATATTAAATTAAATTATTTGTAGAATTTCTATATATGAAACATATTAATAGCAAAAAATCAGATATAATTTTTGAAACATTAGCACAAATTCTAAAAGAAGAACGCGCTAAGAAAAATAAATCTATAAGATTACTTGCATATGAATATGATATTCCGAAATCTTTATTAAGCAGACTTGAAAACAGCAAGAACGAACCCAAACTAATATCTTTATGGTCAATTTGCGAAGCTCTTGACATAAAATTGTCAGATTTAATAAAAGAACTTGAAAATAAATTACCTGAAAACTTTTCACTAATAGAAAAATAGTTATTTAATTGTTCCTAAACCTAAAATGTAACAAGCATTAGCTCTATTTCTTGCATTTAATTTATTAAAAACATTTGATGAAACAACTTTTACTAAACTAACACTTACATTTAATTCAGTTGCTATTTCAGAATTTTTGTACCCAGATATCATTAATTTTGCCATAGCAAATTCTTGTTTTGTAAGTTTTTTTTCAATCTCTTTTATAAAATATGTCATATTTTATTATCTTTCTAGGTTTCATATATGGAAATATATTAAAATCTTATCACATAATTCTATATATGCAACCGAAAAATAATTATTCACTTACAAAGTTTATAAGTTTTTTAATGTCCTTATTCCAAATTCCGTTCCAATTTCTTATAATAACATCTGCAGGACTTATGCCGTTTAATGTATATTCTTTTATCGGATCAAGGTATTTTTCTTCGCCTGTATCCATCTCTATTAAAGATTTTTCAGCAATATATAAAATTTCTTTTGCAATATCTTTTACTAAATAGTTCCCTATTTTTGAATTCAAAGCACTTTTTGGAACATTATATCTTAGTTCAGAAAAATCCCTATATTCAAAATCTTTAAACAATTCTTCAATTTCTTGCATAGCACTATGATTATATAAAATACCTTTATAAATCGCTAAGATTGAATATTGCAAATTTTTCCCGACACAATCATGGTTTCTTATTTCTATAAAATTACGCATTCTAACTTCAGGGAAATATAAATTTGCATGAAGCATAAAATCATTTATATCAGCTTGAAAATCTTCATAACCTGATTGCATAAACTGATTAAAATCTATTTTCCCGTTTATCGGAATAGCACCTGATTCTCTGTTAATAAAAATCATTGGAGATTCGAATACATAATCCAAATATTCTTCAAAAGAAAATTTATCATCAATTTGTCCGACAAAACCGCATCTGTCATTATCTGTATTTAACCAGCTTAGTGCTCTAAAACTTTTATATCCTGTCTCTACCCCGCCTCTTATTGGAGAATTTGCAAACATAGCTGTCATAAAAGGGGTTAATTTATTAGCTACACGAAATTTGTCAATTGCATCTTCTTCACTTTCAAAATCAATACAACACTGCACCCCTGCAGTTTCACGCATCATAACATCAGATAAAATACCCCACAAATACTTTGCCATAATGTGATAACGTTTCTTAGGAATAAGATTTATTGACTTATGAGTAGATAATGGAGATACCCCGTAATTTAAAAGTGTAATTCCCATTTTATCCAAAATAGGAGACATTTTTTTGTTCAAATCGTCAACTTTATTTTTAATATCATCAATAGTTTTTTCAGGTTTCAAACTCAATTCAATCTGAGATCCGGGCTCAAGTGTCACAGTATCATGCTCTTGTTTTAACCCAATGATATTATAATCATCAGTAATATAATCCCAATTTTCTTCCTTAGCAAAATTTCTTAAAAAATTACATACACCATTATCCGAAGAATAATCAACAGCCTTTGACGTCACAGAAAAAATAGGCAGCCTTTCATATTCAATACCAATTCTGAATTGTTCTCGTGATTTACAGCCGCTTTGGAACAATTTTAAAATTTCTTTTTTGTCTAATTTTTCCTGTGTTTGAATGTTACTCACATTAACCCCCTATCCAATTATAACATCCACAAAATTAACAAAAAAAAATTATTAAAACATTTACCTGTGTGTGGTATTATTATAGGTAAGATGAACTACTTCGAACGGGCAAAATACTTTAGAACTAAAAAAAGACTTGGTCAAAACTTTCTTATTGACGGGCAGACTATCACTGATATCATTGACTTTGCAGAGATTAAGTCTGACGATACAGTAATTGAAATCGGACCTGGAGTTGGATTTGTAACAGAACAATTAGTAAAGCATGCCAAACGAGTTATTGCAATTGAACTTGATGAAGAAGCAATAAAAGAATTGCAAAAACTTGATGCTCCAAATCTTGAAATAATCCATAATGACATTTTGAAACAAGATTTGTCAGAATTATGTGAAGGAAAAGTAAAAGTCGTTGCAAATATTCCATACTACATCACAAGTCCTATTATTGCTCATTTACTTGGTGAAGTAGATGATTTGAATAACAAAAACAGAAATAAAATAACTGATATTTTACTAATGGTACAAGAAGAAGTAGCAAGAAGAATGGCTGCAAATGAAAATTCTTCTGGAAAACAATATGGGCTTTTGACAATTCTTTCACAATTTTGGGCAGATGTAAAAATCATGAAATTAGTCGGGAGACGCTCTTTTTACCCTGCTCCAAAAGTTAATTCAGCATTAGTAAAACTTGATGTGAAAGAAAAACCTCTGCTTGAATTAACAGATTATTCTCATTTTAGAAAAACTGTTAAAGCAGGATTTTCACAACGAAGAAAAAATATTAAAAATTGCCTTTTATCTGCAGGATTTTCAAAAGAAAATATTCAAAACGCTCTTGCAAAATTAAATCTTGATGAAAATGTAAGAGGTGAAAAACTCTCAATAGAAACTTTCGGGAAATTGTCGGAGGCTTTGCTAAACAATGGAAATTAAAATTCAATGTCCCGCAAAAATTAATTTAACTCTAAAAGTCTTAGGCAAAAGAGAAGACGGATTTCATAACATTGAAAGCATTATGCAGACAATCAGCCTCTATGATTATTTAACTATTAACGCTAAAAAATCAGATAAATTTGAAATAAATCTATCTGGTAATAATAATGAAATTCCATACAATGAAAAAAATCTGGTATATAAAGCTGCAAAACTATTTATAGAAAATACAAACCTACAACCTCATAAAATTGAAATTTATATAGATAAAAATATCCCTGTAGCAGCAGGTTTGGCTGGTGGCAGCACAGATGCAGCAGGAACTTTATACGGATTGAACAGAATTTTTGATGAACCTTTATCAAAAGAAAAATTGCATGAACTTTGTGCACAATTAGGATCTGATTTAAATTTCTGTCTTGAAGGCGGAAGACAAATGACAAAAGGCAGAGGAGAAGTTTTAGAAAAACTTCCTTTTGAAAAATTTTCAATTTCTTTAATTAAACCTAAAAATTTAGGTATAAGTGCAAAAGAAGCATATACAAAATATTCTCAAAAGAACTCTCAAAATTTCCAATCAAAATACGGGGCAAAAGATAGCTTCAAAAACAACCTTGAATGGGCTTTAATAGATGATTATAAAGAATTACAAAATATAAAAGACTTATACCCAGAATCCATTATGTCAGGTTCTGGCTCTACTTATTTTAGTGTTAATAGGGAGTTTTACCCCACAAATGATTATTGGACTGCAAATAACCTTGTAAGTACAGAACAAGGGATTTGTGTCGCAAATTAAAAGACCTTCCTGACAGTTGGAAGGTCTTTTTTTATTATAAAGGAGACGTAATTTTAGTTGATATTTATGCTGCTTTTTGAGCTTGTTTTGCTTGTTGCATTGCTGCATCACGTTCTTCAGCTGTTGAATATGTTTTACTTCTATTTCCGTTACAATCTGTATAGAAATAAACTGTAATTGTTTCTTGAGTTTGAGGGTTGGTATATTTACCTGTGTATTTTGCTTGTTTTTTAAAGTTATTTGCTTTTACTTTTACCTCAGCATCACAATCAATTTTATGTCCTAAAAGTTCTTCAGGTAAATTTAAAACTTTTGGTTGAACATTTAATTTAAAGTTTGTAATACCGTGTTGTTTTTTCAATTCATGAACTGCTGCTTTTAATTCTTTTTGATCTTTAATTCCGTATTTAGCAGCTACAATACCTGCCCAATATTCACCTTTTTTAGGTTTATATTGACAAATTGGCATATCAACATTATTAGTTTGAGTTTCTTGATCAGGAGTCAAAGGACAATCATCACAATTATTATCCTCTACAGGAACATTTGGATTATCAACAGGAGTTTTTGGTGGAACAGGATCTGGCACTGGAGTTTTTCCTTCTCCAGGAGTATAAATTTTAGCTTCTTTACCACCTCTATCTTTGATAAAGCCCATTGTAGCCAAACCTAAACCTAAGCCCATTAAAGAACCTGCTTGAGCACCTTGACCTGCAGAACTTAGACCTGATTTAGCTCTCGCTGTTGCTGTATCTGTTGCTGTTGCTGTATCTGTTGCTGTTGCAGATTCAATAATATTACCTGCATCATCATAGATATTTGCAACAGCATTTGATGTAGATGTTGCTGTAGATGTTGCTGTTGCAATAACATTTCCTGCCAAAATACCTGATGCTCCAAGTGCTGCACCAAGTGCTGCACCAACACCTGTCATGCCTGCAACATATAAGCCTCTATATAGATTTGTATTGTCTTTTTCATAACCTAAGTTTGATTTTTTAGCAATATTTTTAATTACACTTGCTTTTACATTTTCTTTTTCTGCAACTTCTCGTCTTTCTTTAAGACTTAAATAATGATTTTCTGCTTCGCCTTCTTCAGTATGGGTATTTGCGAACTTTAATGCAGTTTGTTTAAATTTATCACTTGAGAAGTTTCCTTTTTCGTCGTAGAACAAATCTTTATGGCTTTCAATGTACTCACGAGTTTTCTTTTGACCAAAAATACCTTTTCTTAAATATTCATTTTCAGGCAATTGAGCATCAGCTTTTTGTTTTGCTTCTTTTTTGCTTAAGCCTTCATTTCTGTATTGTTCAATTAACTGTTTTCTTTCTTCTTTACGAGCTTTTTCTGCAGCTTCGTATGCCTCTTTGTCCATAAAAACTTGAGTAGCATTTGAATTTTCTTTATATTGTTGATCTTTTACAAAATTTTTAGCCATTTTTTCAGCTTCTTGTTGTGATACAACTGTTTTTCCTTCAACTGTACCAAATTTTAAATAAGCCTGTTTTGCTTCTTCAATTGCTTTTTTACGAGCATCCTTTGTTGTCAATTCTCTTTGAATTTCAGCATTCAATTTTGCTTTTTCAGCTTTTTCTTTTTCAACAGGATTTGTTGTTGATTGAGCTTGAGTATTTTTTACATTGACAACATCAACTTTTTTTACGTCTGTCATTTTTCTTCCCTTTCTAATTTTCCCCGTGACAAGAAAATTAAAATTTTAAATATCCCCTATGCTTTTATAAAAAATTTTTAGAATACAAAATTGCATGATTTGAACAAAATATCTTAACATTTGTTAACAGAAATCCCCGATAAGACTATTCACACCATAAAAATTATGATGTACTATATGCATATGACAGTATTAGAAGTTAAAAATTTGAACTTAGGTTTTAATTGCGAATGCGGTTATAGACAAGCATTATATAACGTTAATTTTTCAATTGATTCAGGAGAAATGCATGCACTTGTCGGAGAATCAGGTTGCGGAAAAACTATGAGTGCAATGAGTATATTACAACTACTACCTAAAAATGCAAAAATTACTGACGGTGAAATTTTATATAAAGGAAAAGATCTACTAAAAACTTCAAAAAAAGATTTACAACATCTTAGAGGGGATAAAATTGCACTAATCCCCCAAGATCCAATGACATCTTTAAACCCTTTATATACAGTTGGAAACCAACTTTTAGAAGTTATAAAAATTCACCAAAATTTAAAAGGGAAAGAAGCATATAAAAAAGCAATAGAAGCATTAGAAGCTGTTCAAATTCCTTGTGCAGAAGAAAGAATGAAAGCCTATCCTCATGAATTTTCAGGCGGAATGAAACAACGAGCTATAATTGCAATGGCTCTATGTTGCAATGCAGAAATTTTAATTGCCGATGAACCGACAACAGCACTTGATGTAACTATTCAAGCTCAAATCATGACACTTTTAAAAGAAATTCAAAAAGAGAGAAACACCTCAATTCTGTTAATCACACATGATCTTGCTTTAGTTGGAGAAAATGCTGATTATATATCAGTTATGTACGCAGGCAGAATTGTAGAGACAGCACCATCAAAAGAATTTTTTGCACACCCTAAACACCCATACTCAATAGCTCTTTTAAAATCATTACCATCTAATAAAAATTCTAAATTAGAAACAATTCAAGGACAACCTCCTACAATACAACAAGATATTTCAGGATGCAGATTTCATCCAAGATGTTCTAAATGTATTGATATTTGCACACAAAAAATTCCTGAATTAGAAAATGTAGGAATTAACCATTATTCAGCATGTTTTTGTAACTAACTCTTTGTTTTATCTTCGGCATTAAAATATTTTGCAACTATAGCTAAAACACCTACAGCTAGAATACCTGCAGCTATCCATAGGCCTTTTTTGTCTGAAAAATGAGACTTTTTAATTTGTTTTTCAAAAGTTTCATTAATCGGTTTGTTAAACCATTTTTTATTAATAAACAATTCTTCCGCATTGTCATAAAAAATATTATTTAAAGCTTTTTCAGCATCTTCAGGTTTATCTTTATAAAATTCTTTTACAGTTTCTTCTACAAAATCAGCAAACCTACCATATTTTTCTTTATCGCCCATTTCTGCAATAGGTGTATCAGTACCAAAAAGAATTCTATCATACCCTATTTTTTCTAAAGCTTGTTTAATATTATTTTTATTCTGTTCAGCATTATCAAACAAACCTGTAAGCCAAGATATATCAACATAAAGATTGGATTTCTTATTCTTAATAGAATCAGAAATATTATTAATAGTTTTTGACATCTGTTCAGGAGAAGCCATCAAATCAACATGATATAAAACCACAGGATGTTTTGGGTGTGTCTCTGCCAGTTTTATAATCTCAAGTGGATCTGATTTACCATCGGTTATTGAATGAAAAACACAAGGCAAACCATTTTTTTCTGCCACATCAAAATATTGTGAATAGATTTCAAAATTATCTTTTACAGATTGATTTGTATTAGTCGGGTGAAATTTCATCCCATAAAATTTACCACTTGATACTAACTTTTCAATATTTGTACTATCTTTTACAATACCTGGTTGACAGGCAACTAATGGATAAATTCTAACATTATCGTTACCTTTTATTAATTCAATATCCTTTGCAACATTATATTCAGACTGAAAAAAATCACTCCCATCAGGATTTAATCCTGACAAGGAACTAACTAAGATTTTTTTTACATTATTACTTTCAACAGTCTCAATAATATCTTGAACAGTATAAGTTTGCTTGCAATTATGCAAATTATCAAACATACTACCAACGTGTCCTTGGACATCAAACTTTTTCCGACTATTACAAAATGTTTGACCAGATATATTTACAGATTGAATTTTCATAAATTTTCCTTGTTTACATAAAAAACCATAAAATAATTTTCGCATATTTCGCAATAAAGATAGCAGCAAAACTAAAAACTAAATCATAAATAATTTTAACACCACTTTGAGCTAAGATCCAACCCTGAATAAATTCAGGGCCTTCATGTTTTACCCCAGCAATAAAAAGCATATATAAAATACCAATCAAGTGGATAGTTAAAACCCCAACAAATACTGCATGTAATATATTTCTATTTGTATAACCACTTTTTAAAATAGAACCAGCAAAAAACACAGCAGGAATATAAGCTAAAATATACCCAAAGCTATATTCAAAAATATACCCTGGACCTCCACCTAATGCAAAAATTGGGATTACAAATAATCCAAGTAAAATATACAATAATATACTTGTAATTCCATACTTCCTACCTAAAAAAGCACCTACAAACATAACAATAGGAATCTGAGGAATTAACTTATAAGTATAAATATAATCACTTAAAGATAATTGTTCTCCTTTGAATAATCCCATAGGCAATATAAAATGATTAACATTAAATTGCATAAAAGTTGATAAAATTATTAAAAAAGTACAACACAAAATTAGGAGCAAACTCCCAAAAGTTAATCTTATACCTTCAATTTGTTTTTTTACAACTCTTATACGAGGTGCGGGTTTGTCTGTCATAAAATATTAATTTTCCCCTTTAAAACAGAAATATTTTTTTCATATCCTGACTTAAATTTATCGTAAAAAATATTTTCTGTCCACATAATCAATGCATCTTCATTATTATCTTGATAATAACCTTTTCTTGTTCCCAAAGATTTAAATCCATATTTTTCATACAAAGCAATAGCAGGCTTATTACCAACACGGACTTCCAAAGTTATATACTTTGCCATATTTCGATAGCACTCATCAATTATTGTTGTCAGTAAGGCTTCTCCAATATGTTTTCGTCTGTAATCTGGAGAAACAGCAATATTCGTAATATGTGCTTCTTCCAATATCTGCCAGCATCCACAATAACCGATTAATTTATCTTCATTACTAAACACACTGAAATATTTAGCCAAATCATTTGAAAGCTCACTCATAAAAGAATCTTTAGACCAATGATGTTCTCCATAAGCCTTTGCTTCAATGGAAATAACATCATCAAGATCAGTTTTTTGCATCGGTTTTATTTTAACACTGAACATATACTGATTTTATCATAGAAAAAGAATGACGACTATTTATTAAATTTTATTTACCTATTGATAAAAAGTGGGAAATATGCTAAAATACACGAGAAATGCTATAAAATCCGATAATATTATTAAAGAGGACAGAGAAATGAAAAATATTGTTGTCTATACAGATAAAAATGAATCAAAACTTGCAGATGTATTAGCTCAAATTGATGATACAAACGTAAGAATAGAAAGTGCAGAAAATCTTAAAGATTATGAAACATTAAACCCTGGACTTGTAGTTGTAGAAAGTGTTCCAAATATTAAAGACGTACTTATGACAACAAAATTCAAAGCTCCTACATTATTTATCGGAGATGTATTTAAAGGAACTACAGTAAGAGCTGTTATATTTGATTTTATTAAAACTCCTGTTGATAACATGGAACTTGTAATCAGAGCTAATGCTCTTTTAAAATACAAAGAATTACGTGACAAATTGAAAGTTGTATCCACAACAGATGAATTAACAGGTCTTCACAACAGAAAATATATGCAAGAAAGACTTGATCAAGAAATTTCTCGTGCAAGACGTTATGGCACAAAACTTTCTTGCCTATTATTTGACTTAGACTTTTTCAAAGTAGTAAATGATATTTACGGCTATGAATGGGGCGATGTACTTTTACGTTCTATTGCCGATAAATTAAAACAACTTATTAGAAAAGAAGATATACTAACTCGTTACGGTGATGAAGAATTTTTACTAATCCTGCCTAACACTTCTGAAGAAAATGCATTTTTATTTGCAGAAAGATTCAGAAAAGATATTGAAAGAATGGAATTTATTCCTGCAGGAGAAGAAGAAAGACATCCTATTACAATTTCAGGCGGGATAGCTACTTATCCTTGCATTGAAAATACAGAAGAAGATGCAAATACAATAATTCGCTATGCAGAACACGCATTATATAACGCTAAAAAACGCGGAAAAAATAAAATTGTCCAATTCTCACAAATTAACTTAGGCGAATAGGAGCGTAGCCGCTCCACCCACCATAAGAGTATTGGCAGATTTTGTTTTATCTAAACTAAAGAATAGCGTAGCCGCTCCACCCGCCATAAAAATATTGGCAAATTTGTTTTATCTAAACTAAAGAATAGCGTGCCGCGCCACCTGCCATAAAAATATTGGCAAATTTGTTTTATCTAAACTAAAGAATAGCGTGCCGCGCCACCTGCCATAAAAATATTAGCAAATTTTGTTTTACCCAAACTAAAGAATACCTGTGTTGCTTCGCTCATTAATTAGACATTAAAATACTATATTTATTTTACTTTTTATTTTCATTAACCCCATAGCCAAACATTGCAAAATCATATTTTACAGGGTCTTCCGGGTCAAATTTTCGTAGATTTTCTGTAATTTCAAGCACTGATTTAAAATCATTGGCATTTCTAGTTAAAAGTCCCATTTCTCTTGATAATCTTGCTACATGAGTATCTAAAGGAATTAACAATTCTGCAGGTTTTATAAAATCCCAAATACCAAAATCGACCGGACCTTTTCTCACCATCCATCTGAGATACATACACATACGCTTCATTGCACTACCTTTTCTTGCATTTGGAAGCATAAATTTGAAACCTTGTGAATTATTATCTTTTGCATTTGCATAAAAATAATCTGTAATAGGTATAAACATATTATCATCTATTTGATTTTCATAACCGTATTTAAAAAGCTCTTCTAGACTGCTGCTATTAGAATATAAATCACGCATTATTGTAAAAATTTGGGCAAAATCTTCAGGTTTACCAAAACGATAATTAAAATCTCCTAAAATTTTCGGCTCAAAATTCAAAATAAAATTCAACGGTTCATTTTGAGCAATATTAAATAGGGTATCCAATTTTTTCAAAAAAACTTCTCTCCTGCCATAAGCTACAAGAGATGCAATAAATCCTGCAATTTCAATATCTTTTTTTTCGCTAAATCTATTTGGAATTCTTACAGGATCATCTTTTATAAAATCAATATTTTCATATTTTTCAACAAGTTTATCAATTTCAGATTTTGTTATCATTGCGCAAACCTTTAAAATACTCTTTTAATATTTTATCACATTCTTCTTCCATAATTCCTCCATAGACTTTCATTTTGGAATTTGCAAGCTTTCTTACATCGATTACTGAGCCTAGAGCACCATAATTATTGTCGTATGATCCAAAATAAACAGCTTTTAATCTTGCGGAAACTATCGCCCAAGCACACATCGGACAAGGCTCTAACGTCACATACATTTCGCAATCATCAAGACGCCATCTGCCTAACTTTTGTTCAGCCTCTCTAATCGCTAAAATTTCTGCATGTGCTGTGACATCATTTGTAATCTCTTTTTGATTAAAAGTTTCAGCTATAACCTCTCCATCTTTCACAATCAAAGCCCCAACAGGGATTTCTCCGTTTGCTTTATTTGCGAGTTCTATAGCTCTTTTCATTCAACTACCTCTGATACATTTGAAAGATTGAGGGTTAATTCTACACAAAAACCACAATTTTTATCGCTGTGCAATGAAATTTCTCCATTCATAGCTTCTACCAAACCTTTTACAATAAATAATCCCAAACCTGTACCGCGTGTAGTTCTAGTCGTATTATCATCAAGGCGAATAAATTTTTCAAACAATTTATTTAATTTTTTAGGTGGAATAACCTCACAATCATTTTTTACAAATATTTTTGCTTTATTATCTTTAACATCAGCATCTACAAAAATTTGTGAGCCTTCTGTTGCATATTTCGCAGCATTTTCAAGCAAGTTTACAAATACTTGTAATAATCTGTCTTTATCTGCTTCTACAAGCGGGAAATCCTCGCCTATATTAAATATAATTTCTTTATTATCTTTGTTTTTTATCAATATTCTTGATTCTTCTAACAATTCAGGAATATATACCTGCTCAACTTTAGTTCTCAAACGCATTCCCTCAATATCAGGAATCGTCAATAAATCCTCAATTAAACGTTTCAATCGTTCAGACTGTTCTTTTATGATTCTCAAAGATTTTTGCCTTGTTTCTTCATCAATTTTTATATCCTGACGCATCAATCTAGATGTATAACCTTGGATACTTGTCAAAGGAGTTCTCAATTCATGACTTACAGTATCAATAAGATTTGAACGAAATTCATTTAACTGCTTTAATTCAATGTTATTCTTTTTCAACTGAATATAAGATTTATGAATTTCAGTTGCCATACGATTAAATTCAAAAGCCAAAAATATAATTTCATGAGGAGTAAAAGCTGTAGTCAAAAGTCTTATTTGACGTTCATAATTACCTTTTGAAATAGCTATAATACCTTTGAATAATTGTCTTATGTTGATATACAAATAATATGTATACAAAGCTACAACAAAAATAATTGTAAATGTTGCAAATAGACAAGATAAAATAATTTTTAAACTATTATTTGTAATAGCTTTCCTAGTCACTTTTTCTGTTGTATTAACAATAATCGTTATTTTAGGATCATCTTTTGAAACATATACTAAAGGTTGGTTTTTAGTATCACCAAAAATTACAGGTTTATTTTTTCTTAACCTGTCCGGGAGTAACGCAATAGTTTTTTTGTAAGCATCTTCAGTATAATTATGTTCTGCTAACAAATCACCATCATTCGTTAATACATAAATTTGTCTTTTATCATCTGCAATTGATCTGAATAATTCATCTCTTATAGCATCTAATTTGTATGTCGCTACAAGATATAAATCCTCATTTATTTTTAAAGGAACTGTAGCTTTTTTATTAATTTTATTTCTTTCATGAATTTCATCTAATTGAGCTTTAGTTGCAATTTTTAACTCTTCACAATCAGGCAAAGTTTTCACAACGGATTTTAAATAATCACTTTTTGCTTTTTTAGTCGGGAAATAATTTAAAGAATAAACAATTTGTTCCAAGTTACTGGATACAGTTTTATTAAAAAAATCAATCTCATCAGATACCATATTAGCAATCAAAACAGCTGATTCTCTAAGCTGATATCTCATTGACTGCTGGTTAATATTATTTATGATAAATCCGCTAATTGACATAGGAACTACAACCGCAAAAATAAATACGATTGCAATTTGTTCTACAATTTTCAAATGTTTACCAAACATAATTTATCTAACCTTCACCGAACGGAGTGAGTTTATACCCTACATTTGTAACTGTATGCAAGTATTTGGGATGTTTTGTATCAGGCTCAATTTTATTTCTCAATCCGCCTACATGAACCCTTAACATTCTAACATCTTCATTGCTGTCATATCCCCATACCTCATCTAACAATGTAGCAAGAGTTACAGGATTATTAAAATGCTGCATTAAACAATATAAAATTTCAAATTCTGTGGGAGTTAATTTTACTTTTTTATTAACAATTACTGCCTCAAGAGTTTCAGGAAAAATTTCAATATCCCCAGCATTCAATACTTCATCTGACATAACTGTCTTATCTTCAATCTGGTTCCTTCTTAAAAGCACTCTGATTCTCAATAGGACTTCCTGAATATCAAAAGGTTTTACCAAATAATCATCAGCACCACAGTCAAAACCTTCAGTTTTATCATCAATAGTTCCTTTAGCAGTAAGCATTAAAATAGGAATAGCAAGTTTTGCCTGACGGATATTTTTACAAACATCAAAACCGTTCATTTTAGGCATCATAACATCCAATAAAATCAGATCATATGTATTATTTAATACTTTATTTAAAGCCTCCATACCATCTTTTGCGGTATCTACAAAATATCCGCTTGCTCTAACATCAAATTCTAAAAGTTCTCTGATTTCATCGTCATCATCAGCTATCAAAATACGTTTTTCAATAGTCATAAAAAATCCTCTTTTAGCAAACTAAATCTTTTTTATAATTTTATAAAAATACGCATTATTTTTCAATTAATTATAAAGAAATAAAAACTAAATAAAAAATAATAAATCACCATATTTCACTATTTAATCCTTATACCTAAAGGGGATTATTTTACACAGAAAAAGATTTACAATTTACATATAACATATTTGTGGAGTAATTTTAACATGTTAATGGGAAATGATTGCCAAGATTGCGGTAAGTACAATCGCTTGGAAATGAAAAATGTGAATAAAGACATTCTAGATTGGCTTGAAGATGTAATCGAAGAAAACAACAGCCGTATCGAACGAAAAGAATGGAAAAGTAAATATAACAGCTATGTTGTATATGACTACGAACCATTTTGTACAGACGGATTTGAAATAAATTTAGTAATTACATCTCATAATGCCGCATATTTGAATTTCATAAAGTATTTGTACGACGAAAAAATAAGCACAATCGAATATTTAAACAGTTGTATTGGTGTTTAAAAAATAAACCGGATATTAAATAATATCCGGTTTATTTTTCTATAAGTTTTTATTAAATTTTTATTCTTGAGCAGTTTCTTGTTCTTTTGCAAAACATTCTTTACAATAAACTTCTTTACCTGGAATTGGTTTAAAAGGAACTTGAGTTTGAGCTCCGCATTTTGAACAAACAGCTTCATACATTCTTCTTTGTTTTCTATGATTTTTTCTGCGAGCTTTTCTGCATTCCGGACATCTTTTTGGTTTATTTACTAAACCTTTTTCAGCATAAAATTCCTGTTCACCTGCAGTGAAGATGAATTCTGCGCCGCAATCTTCACATACAAGTTTTTCGTCTTGGTACATTGTTCTTCTCCTGATTTTAAGTGGTACGTTAAAGAAACCTCTTGCAAAATTCCTTTAATTCATACATTATACACTATTTTCGAAATTATGCAACTGTCTATTTTTTTTATTTCGTTAAAAAATTAAATACTTGTAGACAATGAAGGTGCAATACTTATAAATTGACGTACCAAATCAGGATCCCACTGTTTACCGGCACCTTCTTTTAAGATTTCACAAGCTTTTTCTACACTCATACCTTTTCTGTAAGGTCTATCTGAAATTAATGCATGATAAGTATCTGCTACAGCTACAATTCTCGCAGCAAGAGGGATTTGATCGCCTTTTAATTTTTCGGGATAACCACTACCATCTAAATGCTCATGGTGATATTTTACAATAGGAATTAAATCTCTTAAAGCATCATTTGGTTTTAATACTTTTTCTGCACCGATAACAGGGTGTTGTTTCATAATTTCCCATTCTTCACCCTCTAACTTACCAGGTTTTTTCAGTACATTTTCAGGAATACCGATTTTGCCGACATCATGTAATAATGCACCTAATTTAATTCTTTGGACTTCATCTTCAGGTAAATTTATTGCACGAGCGAGAGCTTCTGAATATCTTGAAACAGAAGTTGAATGACCTTTTGTATAAGGATCTTTTGCATCAATTGCACCTGCTAAAGAATTTGCAAGTTCCATTAAATGATTTTGAGATACAATTTGTTCATTATTGAATTTATGAACAAGTTCTTCTTCAAAGTCAATACCTAATTGAGAATGGCGTTTTGCTACAACTTCCGCAAAAGAATTTAGAGCATCATCATCCCAGAAGTTAAAATCTGAAGAACTGATAATTGCTGACATACCCTCTTTATAACCTTTTGCTTGAGAAATGTACATAGCTTGCTCTGCTAAAATTAACAATTTTTCCTGATCTCTGCTGCATTCAGGATAAGTTGCAATACCTACAGAAACTTTCACTGGTCCAACATCATCAACAAAACAGCAAGACAAGCAATAAGTGATATATTCTGCAAGATATTTTGCATCAGGTGTATTCGTATCAGGAAGCATAATTGCAATTTCGTCACCACCATAACGACCTGCTCTATCAGTACTTCTAATATTTTGTTTAACCTTGTCTGCTAAAAGTTTAATAACTTCATCACCTTTGGCATGCCCTAATTCTCTATTAATTTTAGAAATATTATTGACATCAAGCATGATAATTGAAAGATTAGTTTCATTTTCTTCTGCTCTTTTCAATTCTGATTTTAATATTTCTTGGAAACCTCTATGAGTATACAAACCTGTTAAAGTATCAGTATTGGCAAATTTATTTGTTTGTTCCAAAAGCTCAATATTATGCATAAACAATGCACAATAATTTGCAATAAATGAGAAAAGACCGATACGATTTTCAAAAATATCTTTTCCTATTACCATAACCCCTTTGCATCCGCTTACAGACATCAAAGGAAGAACTAAAGATGATGTTTTTTGTAAATAAGGAATATTCAAAAAGCTGTTATCATCTTTAATTACAGGTGTGCAGTTATTAAAACATTCAATTACAGGATTGTCTTGATCAGATAAGAATATCTTTGACGTATATGAACTACCCAAATTATTGAATAATTTTAAATTAATACATTTTGATTTTTCATGAAAAATTCCAAATGCCGTATACAAACTATTCAATTTTTCCGTAAACAATTCATGCACAGCTACAAAAAGATCATGAACATTAGACTTATCTGAAAGTGCACTATTTAAATTATTCACAAGCTCTGTATAATCAATTACCTTGTGAGAACTTGCATTTGAGTTATTCATAAAACCTGAATACATTCTGTTTGATGTTTTATTTGTATTAAAGTTATTAATACGAGCAACAATACTTGAAGTTTCAGATTTAATCGGATTTATAACTTTTTCTTTAGGCTTTTCTTCTTCTTTTTTTGCAGGTGTTTTTATTTCGGTTTTTACAGGTGATAATTTTTCTAAAGCAGGTTTTTTAAGCGAATTTAACTGTTTCGATAATGGATTTGAAACAGCTTTATTCATTTTCTTATTAGGCGTTTTAGCCTTTATATCTTCCGTTAATTTTTCCTGATTTTCGTTCAAAAGTTACACCTGCTTACACACATTTTATATAAAACAACTGATAAATCATTTTTGCCGAATTTGATGTTTTGTTTTACATTCCTTAAACTATTTTATAATAATTCCGATGAAAAACAATACGCCATTTAGACGGCATAATTTACTGTTTATAATAAACAGCACAATATAAGTTAAATTAATAAATACCACACAAGCTATACTACATCTGTAGTATAACTCATATTTTAATTCTTGGGTACCCTTTTATTACAATTTTTTACACAAATTAATGTTCATGATATACTTAACAAAAAAATACCCGTTTGCAGGAAGTTTTTCTTTTTGGAGTGCAGATAATTTTTGGGTTCAATTCGAAAAAGAAAAGGTTACTTTACTTTTTTATAAGGGGAAATTTATGTTAAGTGATTTAGTACAAAACCACGGAATGATTATCTCAGGTGCAATTCTTTTAATTGCCTATATTTTTATTGCGACAGAAAAAATTCAAAAATCAGTAGTTGCACTAGTCGGAGCTTCATTAACTATGATTTTGGGACTTTTACCTTTTCATGGGAAAATCAGTCCTGAAACAGGGAATTACATTCGCTCTGTATTTGATTATATAGAATTTGAAGTCATATTCCTGCTTATTGGTATGATGATTATCGTACATATAGCAAGTAGAAGCGGGGTATTCAAATGGATGGCAATACAAATTTTAAAAGCAACAAAAGGACACCCAAAACTTGTTTTATTTGCTTTAGCTGCTTTTACAGCAATAGCCTCTGCATTTTTGGACAACGTAACAACTGTTGTACTCATCATGCCTGTCACATTTGTTATAGCTAAAGAATTTGAATGTGATCCAATACCATTTTTAATTACTGAAGTTCTTGCATCAAACATCGGTGGTACCGCAACATTAATCGGGGATCCTCCAAATATTATTATAGGTGCAAAAGCAGGGTTAAGTTTCATGGATTTTGTAAACGAACTTACAGGAATTATTACACTAATCTTTATTGCAAGTATCGGAATTTTAATATTTATGTACAGAAAATCCCTAAAAGCAACTAAAGAAAAAATGGAACATATTGCAAATCTTGATAATACAAAAACAATTACAGATAAAAAACTAATGCTAAGATCAATGATTACATTAGCATTAGTAATCTTAGGTTTTGTAACACACGATATGACTCATATCCCTGCATATGCATTTGCAGTGACTGGTGCATCTTTTTTACTTTTATTTGAAAAACCAAAAGAAATTTATCGAGATGTAGAATGGCTCACAATATTTTTCTTTGTAGGTTTATTTATAATCATAGGCGGATTTGAAGCAAACGGCGGAATCGGATTTTTAGCAGACAAACTTATTGAATTCACACAAGGCAGTCTGACAGCTGCTACAATGTTCATTTTATGGGGATCTGGAATTTTATCAGGGATTGTCGATAATATTCCATATACAGCGACAATGGCACCTTTAATCGCTCAAGTTCAACACACACTGCCTTATGCAGGAGAAGGTCATCACCCTCTTTGGTGGGCACTATCTTTGGGTGCATGTCTTGGCGGAAATTTAACTATCATAGGAGCTGCAGCAAACGTAATTGTAAGTGAAACATCTGCAACAAAAGGACATCCGATTTCATTTATGAGATTTATGAAATACGGTGCACTTATCACTTTTATTTCACTTTTACTTAGCTCAATTTATTTATACATAAAATATTTGCATTAAAACCAATCGATTAAAGGTCTGATTTCACCGCATTCAAGCTCATATTGCTCTGCTTCAGGACTTCTCAATATGGTATCAATACGCAAACGTTCTTTAATGGGGTTTTGCAAAAGGACTTCGCCTGTTTCTCTATCAAAAACCTTACTGTAATTCAATCCCTTATTCACACAGTAAGGCAATCTTATTCTGTTTGCTTCCTCATCATACCAAGCAAGTCCGTGGGCTCTGCAAACAATCCCGCGATATTTATACACACAACACATATTATCGATTAAAAACGGGCATTTATACCATTTGGGCTTTTCTTCTTTCAATCGTTTAATTTCTTCTTTTATTTTATGTTTTACCCCAAAAGGAAGCTCTACAAATCCTGACATCAAATATTCTAACTCAAGTCGTGAAAATGGATATTGACCAATTTCACAACAAGCAGAACAGCCCGGTTTACATTTTATAAACTCGCACTGTTCTTCAAAATAACGCTCAAATCTTTTATCTAATTTTTCAAGAAATTTTTCGTATCTTTTTAACATTAATGAACTTTCACAAGTGAATATTTTCTTCCATCTAATATTATATCAAAATCAAGAGTTTTATCCACCTGTGGCATTTGTTTTTCCCTTACAACTACAACAACATCTCTATCATCAAGAATATGCCCTAGTTTTGCCATTTCTTCTTTATCGTCTTGAGAAATAAAATACACTCTGCTTTTTGTATTTTTATCTACAGGAGAACCGTAATAATATAAAACAGAATATTTACGTTCATTATTTAAAACAACAATTTTTTTGTTATTTTCTTTTGCATATTTTGCAAATTGCATCAAATCATTTTGACCAAATTCATAGTCCATATTATAAAATAGTTTTGTACCAAATGCTGAAGTAATTATTATTAAAAGAGCATAGCAGGCAAATACACCTTTTCTGCAATTTTTCACTGCACACAAAATACTTGAAATACCAAAAATAATTACAA